>JAEXTR010000123.1 GCA_023406915.1 Bacteroidota bacterium | reverse complement strand
TATTTCTATCGAGAACATATACTGACCTGGGAGCATCACAATACAGGCCTGTGATAGAACCGACTCCGTATTCCCTTGTAGAAATAATTTTCTCGATAGTGAGGCTCTTTTTATCCACGATATAAATCATGGTACTGTCTGAGAATAGTACATCAGGACGGAAGCCTTCAAGACCCAGATATAAATACTTATCGTCGACCGCGAGTCCTTCGAATCCTGAATTTGGTGCAACATGGCGGAGTAATTCATCCTTAGGGGTAATATCGAGAGGCTTCAGTGAGGTTATCCTGGTTGCCTTATCGGGTGTTCCCGAGAGACCAAGCTTGAATATTTTGGTAAACTTTTTGTGATCAGGTCCGTTCCCTTCAACTGAGAGATACAGTTGTTTCGCTTTCCGGTCATACGCAATATCCTCGAAGTCGCGTTTGGGGAAAGGAGTTAGCATATTTTCAACCTGAGATGAAAACTGAAGTGTCTCAAAAGTAAATACAGTGTCATTAGTGATCGTCAGCCGGTGGATCTTTCCGATATCATCAGCGATAAAGAATAATTTTTTGTTTTCTGAAGAGCTTATGAATGCGATACCCGAGGTTTGCTGGGCAACAACCCCTGTATCCCGCAACCAGCGGGGATACTGTGCATCAGCATCAACGCTGATTGTAACCTCTGAATCGCATCCGGTAATCATCAGAGATAGTATTGCCAGGATCAATAAAATAGATTGCTTCATAGTAAAGTAAACTAAGAAATATTATGCTCTTATCAAAGTATTTACCAATTCTTTCCTTGTTTCAGGGGGCTGTCACTGCCTATATTTCATATATGCTTTTGACTATTTATATACTCCGGCACCACGCTGTACCATTTTTGTTTGCCAATTTTGCACTGACATTCATTCTCCTGCTTCAGTTCATGATGCGGTTCGCAGACAAACTTGTTGGCAAGGGGTTGGATGCTTGGGTGATTGCCCGCCTGATTTCGTATAACCTTGCCTGGATGGTTGTGCTGGTGGTACCAATGGCTGTATTGGTTTCAACACTTATGGCGTTTGGGGGTATGTCACAACGGAATGAGATCACGATCATGAAAAGCAGTGGTATGAGCCTGTACCGCATGATGGCAGGTCCATTTCTTGCATCGTTGATCGTGACTGCAGGACTTATCTATTTTAATAATGAAATCCTTCCTGATGCTAATCATGAGGCAAAAATCCTCATGACCGAGATTTCCCAGAAAAAGCCTACCTTGTCACTCGAACCTAATGTCTTCAACCAGGAGGTGCAGGGCTATGCGATGCTGGTAAAAGGTATGGACAGGATAACGAACCTGCTATATGATGTTACTATCTATGACTATACTAACCCATCAAAGAACATCATGCTGACGGCGAAACAGGGTAATCTGTACTTCTCACCTGACCGTTCAAAACTTATGATGAATCTGGTATCCGGTGAGATTCATGAATATGATGTTACCAACCTCCAGGAATACAGAAAAATCCACTTCCGTGAGCATCGGGTGGTGATGAATGCCGAGCAATTCTCACTTCAGCAGATAGCACCGGGTGCAAGCCGTGGTGACCGGGAACTTGGGATTGATGATATGCAGATCAGGGTAGACAGTTTCAAAACCGTCTACGCTGATTACAAAAAATCGTATGACTCTGTTGCATTCAACTATTTCCTGGGTGATCCGCGCCAGGCACCGCTTTCTTTTCCGGAAGGAGGTAAGCAGCCGCTTGATGAATTTGCATACTCCCAACTGACTGAGAAAGTCAGAGGATTACAGGCGGGGCTGCATTCCGGAAGTCTGAGAGTTGAGTACCTCATTGGTGAGATCAATAAGTATTCGGTTGAAATTCAGAAGAAATGGTCTATACCGGTAGCTTGTTTAATCTTCATTATTCTGGGGGCTCCGCTTGGAGTCATGACTCGAAAGGGTGGTTTTGGTATGGCTGCCAGCATCAGTCTTTTCTTCTTCCTCATTTACTGGACGTTCCTTGTGGGTGGTGAAAAACTTGCTGACCGGAACATGGTATCTCCTTATATAGGTATGTGGGCTGCCAATTTTGTGATGGGTGCCCTGGGCATTTATCTCTTCTATAAATCTGCAAAGGAATCAGTGGTATTAGACTTCTCTGTGCTCATGAAGATCATCCCCAAACGATTCAGACCTGAACAGAGAGCCCAGGCAGAAGAATGAAACTGATTGACCGATATATAATTTCTCACTTCATACAGTACTTCGCCTTTGGACTGCTGGCATTTACAGCCTTTTTTTTGATCATCGATGTCCTGGAAAACCTGGATGATTTCATAGATAACCAGGTCTCGTACGACACAATATTTCTTTTCTATGGATATTATGTTCCGCAGATCATGAAGTTTATGACTCCGGTCTCAGTACTATTTGGCAGTCTATTCCTTTCTGCAAAGATGTCAACAGATAATGAACTCACAGCGCTGAAGGCAGGGGGTATCAGCTTTTACCGGTATCTGTTGCCCGTGCTGATTATGGGTGCAGTGATTGCAGGCTCCACGGTGTATTTTGTAGGCTATATCGTACCGGTTACAGATTCAGGCAGGCTTATGATCGAACGCCAATACCTGAAGAGGAACCTGCATGAAACGGGTACCAATATTTACTTTCAGGACAGCCTGAACCGGAACGTGAATTTTTCCTATTTTGATGATATCAGACTCGAAGCGTTCAGGGTAAGTATTCAGGAATTTGATACCACATCCGTTACAAAAAGGCTTGATGCATCCCGGATCAGCTATGATACCGTCAGCAACACATGGGTTGCCTTCAATGGGGTTGAGCGGAAGTTTGTGCATGATCAGGAGACTGCTGAGTCATTTCAGGAAAAAAGAGTTTACGGACTCAGGTTCAAACCCACCGATCTGACCATGAAGCAGATGCGGCCTGAAGAGATGAATCTGACTGAGTTAAAGAATGCTATAGAGGAACAACGATTTGCCGGATACGATCCAAGAAGGTATGAAATTGAGTATCATTCACGATTTGCGTTTGCCGCAACTGGTTTGATTGTAGTGCTGTTTGGTTTGCCACTTTCAGCCAATAAACGGAAGTCCGGAATGGCGTTACAATTCGGTATCAATCTGCTGATCACATTTATTTATCTGGGGGTAATGGAGATCACCAAAGCATTTGGCAAGAATGGTGCACTAAGCCCCGTGATGACGGCATGGCTGGTAAACTACATATTTATCATTGCTGCGATCATCAGCCTGGTCAGAGTCAGGAATTAAAAAAGCCGGAGCTCATACTACTGAACTCCGGCTTCAATCTTCTTATCTCACTGCTCTCAGATTCTAAACCTGGAACCAAAGGATACTGAAACCCTTTTTGCTCCGCTGCCTCTGAATGCAGAATGGAAGTCTGTGGTAGAGAGACTTAATTCAACTGGTCCGGCAATTGTTCCAATACCGAATCCCCAGTTAAATCCATCATACCCACCAAAGGAAAATCCTGTGCGAATAAACGGGATATAATCTCCCGGATCCCAATCCATACCCAGAGATACCCGTGGGGTCTTAGAATTGCCGGGCATATCGTTGAATCCCTGATGATACTCAAGTGCTACTACCATCTTTCCCGGGAAGTCATCAGGACCAAAGAACTCATGCATCTTCATAGAAGCACCAAGGTGCAAGGCTGAGGCAAGGGTTGTTGAGAAGCTGCTTCCAAACTTCCCCTTTCCCTTGAGATCATCACCCAGTGAATCCAATTGTTCCTTATCCAGAATATCATTCACATAAATTGGGGAGGATGAGGTATATTCAGCGATATTCTGATCCCATGTGATGCTGCCAAGATCGGTAAGGGATAATGCAAAGGTGAAGCTTTCATCAAGTACCAATGAGACACCAAAATCCACACCAAAACCAGAACCGGCTGCTTTCGGGAACGGGCCCATATTCGATTTTTTATCACCGGAAAGTGAATCAAAATCGTACTTCACACCAAAGTCTTCAGAGAGTGCAACCCTCCCAAGGAAATCGCCTTGTCCTTTGATCTCGTTGTAAGGACCCATTTCCAGGTAAGTATTCATCTTCTCAATACCAGAGTATGCAAACCCGGAAATGAGATTCAGGCCAATACCAACAGAAATTTGTTTGAAGATATCCTGTTCTATAAAATCAAGTTCACGTGCGTAGGAGAGGTTATACTTACGGTAAAACCATCCGGCAGCATCAAGTCCGTTGAAGTTATATAACTGCTGTTTAGTATTGCCATTCATAACAAGATCAGCAAAGGTTTGGGGTACTGATCCATGGAAAGCAACTACATCAGTGATGGAGAAACCAATCGCACCAAAAGTTGGATCAGGTCTCAGCACCAATGCCAGGTAGGTATTATGCAGTTCAGAACTGATTTTCCCGCCGTCGTCAAACAGGGCAACAAACCGTTCCTTATCAGCGTCGGTAAGTTTTTTCCCGACTTTTTTCCCTTCGGCATTCACTTCCCCCTCCCAACCGAAGAAGTAGTTATACTCTTCAATGGACATAAATGAAGTACCGAGATTCAGGGAGATGTTTGGTATTGGGAGCAGTGGGGTAAATTCTGCGGATTCATCACCGTAGATCAGATTTGCAGGGTTTTTGCCCAATGCGTAAATACCGGTTGAAGTGGTTACATACGTCTTTCCCATACCGTTAGAGATTACATCACCTAACCCGGAAGAACCCTGGGCAAACACGGCTGAGAGGGAAAAGAGGAAGAAGAATACAATTACATACTTTTTCATAGCCAGCTCCTAGTCGTTTTCCGGTGAAACATTATACTTGATTCTGCCGTAAGCCCTTACCCTGATTTTGTCAGTGGTAAAGAACTGCACAGGAGCGTTATTTGCAGCTGATGTATTGATCCTGATATTAGAAACAAAATAGCGTGCTTTAGCAATCTTCGAAAAGTCTGCTTCTGAGAAATTGTAGATCAGGCTATCACGCACTGTTCCGGTAACCCGTCCATTAGCATCAACGGGTGCACCGTGTACCAGCATAGGAGCACCAGAGCCAGCAGGAGGCATATCAAGGAGGAATTGCCTGTTCTTGTCAAGCAGTTTACCCGTAAATTCAACCTGACCGGCAATACCATTCTCAATCACAAATGTCATCTGGGCACCGCGACCCTTTGCGATATTGGATGAATCATCATCACTGATCTCGGTTTCAGAAGTATCTGAATACACGCCATCTTTAATGCCAATATGCATCGGTATTACTATTTCAGCCCAACCAGATACAGTATTTGTATCCCATATCTCCCCAACAGCCGAAGTAAGATAATTCGGATTCACCGTTACCCCGCCAGAAACAGAAAGAGTTGGAGGAAATTTTCCGGTAAAGCTACCGAAAAAAGCCGATACTGAAGCTGGAGGTAATACGACAATATTATCCATATCCGGTTTGATCAGCGTTTCAGGGATATCCAGGTGAGCTGTCTGATTATTGGGATTTGTTCCGGAAATTCTGCCTTTAAACTTCACATCAAAATCTGTGGTCTGTTTCATGTGCAGAATTATCTGCGCATCCTGAAGGTTGATCTGCTGAAACGTAAAAAACTTTTCCATATCCTTCAGATTCAGATCAATCTCAGTAGCATCCTTCGAGAAGTAGGTAGGTTTAATGATACCCTTAAACTCAGTCAATCTGACATCATCCACAAACATGCTGATCACAAACTTGTCAGTTTTCTTCACAGTAACAGGAACATTTGCCGCATCGGAAACTGCCTCAGCACGGTAATAAATGTTTTGAGTCAGTGCAGGTGTCGGGCTGACGAGCCTGAAATTAGTTAGGTTCACAATCTGATACAGTTTGTTACTGTTGGCATCGACTCTGACTGTTGTAGAATATGGCTGTCCGTTTGGACGGAGCAGATTTTCAAGGGTGATAGTCATATTCACTGCCAAGGCAAGAGGATTTGCAATCTGCAGGGATAATCCGCCACGCTTGATAATTACCTCGCTAAAGCGGGTTGTATCATCAACAATCAGTGAGCCATTCTCAATCACACGCTGTGATTTCAATCTACCAGTTGCTTCGGAGATCACCATTCCAGAAAAGTTTGCGACAAGTTTCGTACTTGCATCAATCGGAATGGGTACCGGTATACCCAAACTGCCAGGAGAAGTAAAGTACACTTCTGCCCGGAGACCAGATTCAAGTGTTACCCCAGCGCAATCAAAACTTAACGTAGTATCAGAGTTTGGTTGAAGGGTAAGTGGAGTAAGCCTCACGAATACTGGTTGATCGTTTGATTGGTTACGAATGATGATTCTGTTCAGCACCACCACCACAGGACCGTTCTTATTACTAATGAACAGTTGCAAGGTACCTGCCTCAAAGGTGGCAACATCAAATTCATCGAATTTTGGTAAATCTTCAGAGACACCAACATTGTTAACTGGGTCGAATATCTGCACATTTCCGGGTACAACATTTGCCCAGCGGGTAACATCGATAACATCCTCAACCTGACCCGGGTCAACTGTTACATTGCCAAGCACAAATTCTGAAACCGAGTTACTGACTTCGAATTTCATATTGTCTTCAACTGATGTTGCTTCGATCTCCTGATCATCAACATAATTTATTATGGATGAACCAGGACCAAACCGAAGATTGGAAGTATCTTTTTCTATCATACTTTTGATAGTGTAGTCCCTGTCAAGCAATGGCACTGCCAGATCCATATCATAACTGGGTGCAACAGGTTCTTTAATATCACAACCTGTGTACGCCAGTGCCAGTATAACAAGAGCAGAGAAGAGAAGCGGTAATCGAAACCTGACCATCATAGCTCCGTAATAAAAGTGGAAAAAGTTATAGCACTCACATTTTTAAGATGTCTAAAAAAATAATCTTTTCAAAGTGTATTTTTATGTTTTATCTAAGGCAGGTATGCAAAAAATGATTACCTTCCTTCTTATAATGAAAGAAGCCGCCTTTAATGGGGCGGCTTCTTTGGGAATAAACTTCAGCTGACTTACTTCAGCAAAATCATTTTGCGGGTCTGGCTGAATCTGTCTGTCTTCAGGGTATAGAAATAGATACCAGCTGGCAGAGTGGCAGCATCAAAGTTTGCCTGATAAGTACCGGGTCTGTAAACGCCTGATGCAAGTACTGCAACTTCACTGCCAAGTACGTTATGCACCTTTAACTCAATAAAGGACTGTTCTGGCACACTGAAATTGATCACCGTAGTTGGGTTGAACGGATTGGGGAAATTCTGGCTCAGTTCAAACGCTTGTGGAACTGAAGAGGTTACCTCTTTTACATCAACAAGAACAGAACGGTCACCGCCAGCGAATTTCGAAAAGTGTTCAGCCTCAATAACAAGACTATCAGCATTGTTTACAACAGTGTTAATACCCTGTGATGAGTATTGTCCATTTCCTAAATAGTACACAATAGCAAGCAGTACACTCGGGGGAATATTAATTGTACTGAGGAACGAATAAAACGCAGGGGTTTTCTTTATAGTCAGCTGGAAATTGTTTGGGGAATTGAAATTATACGGAGAAGGTTTAGGGAATATGCCCTGGAAATCATATACCCTGATATCAAGGAACATAAAGAAGTTCACAAGATTACCGAGCAATGAATCCGGATTATACAGTCCGTTGCCGCAGTTGATATTGGAGATATTGAGCCTGACTTTGATATTTTCATTCAGTGATCCGGGCTCGAACTGGAAGGATGATCCCACCAGAGCATTGTATAACGGCTGCGCACTTGCCAGGCTGCCTGTCAGGGTAAAAGGCTGTACGGTATAGCGGTCACCTTCTAAAATGGTATCCTGAAAAGCAATAACGGTAGTACCATTCGTGCAACTGATTGCCAGTTCTACGGCAATCGAATCGGTCTGTGCGCTTGCAGGTACTGCAAAAAGGAAAGCAGTAAGAACAAGCAAAGAACGTAACATGTTTTTCATCTGAGTATCCTCCACATCGGGTTATAAAATAAAAAAAACTTCTGTATCAGATTTACGGAAAAGCAAGCCGCAGAACAAGTGATACAGAGCAAATGTGATGAGTTGCACGTTTGACTCCTGTCACTCAATTACAACAGGAGAACATCCGAAGATATTCAATATCAAGCCCAAAAGAAACAAAAAAGCCGGGTACTGAAAGTAAACCCGGCTTTTGCTTGCATCTAGTTAATCTTCTCATGCTTGGGCGGTGCAAATCCATACGGCTGGTCTGCCGGCATTTCAATACTTATTTCTCCAAAACGGGCTTCGTATTTATCGATATTTTCTTTCAGTGCCCGCATCAGCATCTTTGCATGCTGAGGAGTAGTAATGATCCTTGAGTACACCTTAGCCTTAGGAACACCTGGCACTACCCTGGTAAAATCAATCACGAACTCAGCCGGTGAGTGGGTAATGATAGCAAGGTTTGAGTAAATGCCTTCGGCTTCTTTTTCGCCCAGTTCAATATTCAGTTGGGGTTGTTGGTTTTTATTATCCTGCTGCATACTGAATATTACAGTTCGTCAACTTTTTTGAATGCATCTTCAGCTTTTTTGGTTTCGCCCATCATTGAATACACTTTTGCGATGGTAACCCAAACAGCTTTATCTTTAGGATTCTTTTCAAGATGCTTCTCAAGGTAAGGGATGGAGTTGCCAAACTTAACCTTTGCTTCTGGATCTTCCTTACCTTCTTTTTCAGCCTTTTCACGGATTGCAATGCCATAATTGTAATAAGTTGCACCGATGATGTAATCAATTCCTTCATACTCAGGATTCTTACCGGCAACAAATTTGAAGGCGTTCAGAGCTTCATTAAAATCACCCACCTGGAGGAGTAAGAGTCCATAGCTGTATTGATAGGTCAGGTTTTCTGGTTCTGACTTGATCAGCTCTTTGAATGATGCGGTCGCAATGTCAATCTTATCAGCCTGGATATAAGCCTGTGCCAGTGTCAGGATGATCTTCTGGTCTGTCGGATAAAGAGTTTTACCCGCTTCGAGGATTCGGATTGAATTAGTCAGATACTCCATGCCACGATCCTTGGTAGCCTGGTTATTGTCTGCTTTATACTCATCCATCTTGATAGTGCCAAGATCATAATAAAGTTTACCTAATTCTCTGTGAGCTTCAACGGAAGGCTGTAACTTCACTGAAGTTTCTAATGCTGCTGCAGCATCATCATACTTCTGGAGGTAAATAAGTGCAGTTGCAAGATTCAGATATGTTGAAGCAGAATCTGGCATAAATTTGATAGCGGTTTGTGATGCCTGAGCAGATTTTTCCATAAATACTTTTACAGAATCATCAGCCTGCACTGATGCAGCTTTGTTGTAGAAACCGATACTGCGGTTGAAATAGGTAACCCAGTTTCTCAGACGGTAATCAGTAATCTCTTTTTCAAACTTCTTGCTGACGCCGAGCGACTTATTGAAATTTTCGAGCGTCTTGTCAACATCTTCTTTTTCACTGTAGGCTACGCCCATCCAGTAAAAACCTTCATCACTTTTTGGATTCTTTGCAATTTCCTTTTCGAGTGCTTCAATAGCTTTATCATAATTCTTCTGTTGAATGTAGAGCTTTGCAGAGGTTATTTCAGTGGATGAACACTGATAACCTGAGAACATCAGTCCTACAAATAAGAGGGCGAATATAGTTAAATATCTTCTTTTCATTGTTTCTCCAAGTTGCGTAAATATTCAGCATTGAAAATTAGCTATTATTTCGGGTTAAGTCAAGGAGCACAATTTGGGGCGATTCTTAATTGCCACAAATCACCGCAACAGTACCATTTTCTTAACGATTGTTGTCTTACCTGATTGTAAGCGATAAAAATAGATACCGCTGGGAAGCCCGATGGCATTGAATTCCACTTCATACGTTCCTGCTGATTTAACCTCATTTACCAAAGTTGCCACCTCCCTGCCGAGAATATCAAATACCCGCAATGTGGTGGGTGCTGAGAAGATCCCAGAGATTTGTGGTATGGTATACGTTATAGTAGTGGTTGGGTTAAATGGGTTTGGATAATTCTGTGAAAGTTCAAATTCCGTTGGCTGAACGGCTTCTTCTCCCCGTGCATCAGTGTAGACATCGTTTAACCTGCCGGGAGTACCATATTTCTTTGATGACTTCCAGCTATCTGCCATGGCATTATCGGACTGTGGATTGATAAGGGAAAGTGTTGCACCGGTACCATTCGGCTCTTGTACCCATGGACTTGCAGAATAATATCTCACAGAATCCCTTACGACACCAGCCGCATCTTGTAGCATGATCAATTCCTGACTGGAGCTGAGCCCAAAAGGAAGGTTGCCAGTCACGAGTAGGTTCTCTGATTGAAGGGCGTGGAATTTTGCAGTATCTCTGCAAACAACAACGTATCCTTTTGCTGGTATCTGTATGGTTGAATCAAATTCCAGGAAGGGAGCTGTGTTGTTCCCGGTGACACGCCACCCGGCTAGTGATTGCATGGTATCCAATGGATTATAGAGCTCAATCCAGTCTTCTGTATCAAAGAGCGGAGAAGATTTGTAGTTGATCTCATTAATAACGGGATCAGTAACCGCAAGTGGGGCGGGTTCAAAGACTGCCCTCAGATATCCGTTTGCACTTGCCATCAGATCAATTCTTTCGGATTGTGATGTGCTTGCCCCCTCCCATCGCACAAATCTATATCCGGGCATTGGAAGCGCCCTCAGTTTCAGGGGAATGTTCTTAAAAAAGATATACGTTCCTTCCTGGTGGTCGAGTTCTATTGCATGGGCAAGCACTTTCCCCCATTCCTGGTTATTTCTGCTTACGGTAAGGGAGTATGAGCCCTGTAGTCCGAACTTCTGATTAAAATGACCGCGCGTATTGGTGGGTCTTTTTGTTGCAAAGTCTTTCATTACTTTGATGTTGACCTGCCAATCACTTCCCATAGATATTGACTGAGCCCATCGGTTTTTATGCCTTGGAATTTCAGAAGCTATCAGCGCAGCAATACTATCAATCACCGCATGAACATGCAGTGAATCAAATGTTGTGGCTGTATGCACTGCAAAGCGCTGGATAAATTCATTCCGAAACTCGGTGTTCTCCAGCAGTTTCCTGAACATAAGTGTTGACCACGGTGGATTAGGCCAGGAACTACCATTGGTAGCGGTAGCCTGTGCAAGTGTGTTCGTAGTTGCCTGTCCCTGACTATTACCCCCAAAAGTGAAATCAAGATCATACACCATCCAGCGCCACCTGCCATTGGGACTCCTTTCCCGCCAAAGTTTTGAATTTGCACCGGGCCAATCACCGTTTGCAGCATAAATCTGTACAATCTGATAATCGATGTAATTATCAACATCGACGATTGATTTGATGTACTCATAATTTGCAGTCTGTGCCATATTATGCGTGCTCAGGTAGCTTATCATGTCATTATAGGCTAAGCTGTCTCCATGATTGGCAAACACTGCTTTACTGATCTCGATCAGATCCAGATTATTCTCTGAAACTCCATAATGTGATTCAATATAGTGTTCATTGATTTTTTCGCGAAGATTATGAATCCCCCAATAATCACCATTCAGAAACACCAACGCAGGCCTGTAAGCCTGGCAATCAAGACTTGTTCTTTGCCTGATCAGGGTCTGAACCATTCCATCCCTGAACATTGTCCTCCACCAATCCTGGCCTGAGCTTCGGAGAATAAAATTATTGTACTCAGTTATTGCCCTGTCAGGGAATAACCGGTATGTCAGTTTGCCCGGACCAAATTCACTTTTAAAATAGAATGCAAGTGACTTCATTGCATAAATCCGGGAGCAACCGCCAAAGATCCCAACGCCGACATCGGTGGTGAATCCTGAAACACGATCCTTCTCAAACAGTGTAAGTGAGACAGGCCGCACCCAATCCTGATTCCAGTTTCGTGGACTATTGCTGCAATTGCCGGTTATCCCGTTGGTTCCTATTACATAAATGCCCGATGTATCGCTAAAAAAATTATCCGGATCGGTCACCAGCGAGAATACAGGCAGAGTTGCAGTTTCGTTGATGAAGTAGCTCACGCTCAACGGCGC
>JAEXTR010000108.1 GCA_023406915.1 Bacteroidota bacterium | reverse complement strand
ACTCCCTCGTCGATCCTGTCTGTATCAGTGCGCTTTACGAAGCATCAAAATACGGCGTTCAGGTTCAATTGATTATTCGTGGCATCTGCTGCCTTGTTCCTGGCGTAAAAGATCTTAGTGAAAATATCACCGTAGTCAGTATAGTCGGCCGATTCCTTGAGCATAGCCGTATATTCTATTTCTATAATAACGGTGATGAAGAAGTATTTATCAGTAGTGCAGACCTGATGCAAAGAAACCTTGACCGTCGAGTTGAGCTGTTAACCCCGGTAGAAAGCCCAAAACTCAGGGATTATATAATTAAAACGATCATTCCGGTGTACCTGAAGGACAATGAGAAAACCAGAATTCTCAACCCGGATATGACATATTCTCCTGTCCCGAAGAGGGAGAGTGCTCCCTCATTCAATGCACAAGAGACATTTATGCGCAACGCGCTTAAATTAGTTGTACACTGATTTCTCAAATCTGAATAAAGGAAACATTATGTCTCAGATTACTGAAGATCGCGTTCTGAAAGCCCTTTCTGGTGTTAACGATCCCGATCTGCATCAGAGCCTCGTAGCTCTTGGTATGATAAAAAATATAAGTATTAAGGATAATTCAGTTAGTTTCGATGTCCAGCTTACCACCCCTGCCTGTCCATTAAAAGGAAAAATTGAGGCAGACTGCAGAAATGCTGTAATGGCAGCCATTCCTGAGCTGCAGCAGCTGAACATAAATATGACACACTCAGTAGCTGGAAAGGCACGCTCAGGAAATGTGATGCTTCCAACCGTAAAAAACACCATTGCTGTCGCCAGCGGTAAGGGGGGCGTAGGGAAAAGCACGTGTGCAGTGAATCTTGCTGTAGCCCTTGCAGAGGAAGGCGCAAAAGTGGGTCTCATCGATGCCGATATATATGGACCCAGCATCCCGATGATGCTTGATATTAAAGAGCGTCCTAAAGCAATCCCCATGGGGGATTCAATGCGACTTGTGCCACTTGAGAAATATGGCATCAGCCTCATGTCTATCGGATTCCTTATTGATGGTGATGCACCAATTATCTGGCGCGGACCAATGGCAAGCGGAGCTATCAAGCAATTTATGACCGATGTTGAGTGGGATGAGCTAGACTATCTCATTTTTGATATGCCTCCCGGCACCGGCGACATTCAGCTTACGCTTTGCCAGAGCATCCCTCTGACTGGTGCTGTGATTGTTACAACACCTCAGGATGTATCCCTGACTGATGCTCAAAAAGCTTTAAAGATGTTTGAACGGGTAAACGTACCAATTCTGGGAGTCATAGAGAATATGAGTTACTTTATTGCCCCTGATACAGGTGCCCGCTATGATATCTTTGGTGAAGGCGGTGGTGAAAAGATTTCCAGGGATAATAATGCGCCTTTCCTGGGTCAGATACCCATTGATCCCAGAATCCGCGTTGGCGGTGATAAGGGTGTTCCGATACTGAAGAGTATACCTGATAGCAAAGAAGCTGCTATCATTAAAGAGATAGCCAGAAACCTGGCTGCTCAGGTAAGTATTCGGATCATGACTGCTGCCACCCAGCCGAAAATGGAAATACTGCTCGGCGACGAGAACTAATGAGATGAATTTGTGCCCTCACCATAGCAGTGGGGGCACTCTCCTGTTATTAGGAAAGGCAAAATTGTATGAAGGAAAAAGTCGAAATCGCCCTACAAAAAATCAGACCCTACCTCAAAGCCGATGGCGGGGACGTTGAACTCGTCCGCGTTACAGACGATGGGATTGTCGAAGTTCGTCTCCTGGGTGCTTGCGGCACCTGCCCCATGTCTCAGATGACACTCCGTGCAGGAGTTGAACGTGCTTTACTCCGTGAAGTACCAGGTGTCAGAAGAGTCGAAGCCATCCTCTCATAATTTTCCTCATCTAGCTTGGAACTGATTATGTAAAATCAAGGTTTACCTAAGTGTAACACTTTTCAGCATATTCAGATGATCAAAAATATACATTTTATCAGCTTCTATAATGCCCTCGCTGATGGGAACAAATACCGCTGCCAGCAAATAGTTGATCAGTTGGTTTCGGATAGCACAGATATCAAGGATATCTACGTTGAGTTATTTCAGAAGTCACTGTACAGGGTGGGCAAGCTGTGGGAAGAAGGTAAGATTACCATCGCAGAAGAGCATCTGGCATCAGCGATCATTGAACATCTCATAGATTATACCTTTTGGAAGCAACCTCCCGTCACACGGATTGGCAAAACTATTATCCTAAGTTGTATCAATAAAGAATTCCATGATATTGGGATCCGGATGGCGTCATATATTTTTGAGATGAATGGATGGGATACGCATTTTCTAGGTGCAAACACTCCATCAAAGGAGATTATCAGAATCACCGGACAGAAGCAGCCCGACATGATTGGTCTGTCATTCAGTTTTTATATGAATATTGCCCGTCTGACCGAGGTTTTGGACAGTATAACTTCCGAATTCCCTAAACAAAAAATCATTCTTGGTGGTCAGGGATTTGGTAAGGAGACCGGGGAGATTCTTTCTGGATACAAAAACCTCTTTTACTTTAAGTCAGTCTACGAACTCGATGACTTTATCAAGTCAGAGAGCGTCCCCAAAAGGAAATCGAAAATCAAAGCCTGACTATTCAATCAAGCTTATGGCTTTTTCAATCCTGGTTACAGTTTCCTGTTTCCCTATCACAGCAAGCATCTCAAATAAACCTGGTCCACCTGCGACACCGCTGGCTGCCAAACGCACTGCATGAATGATTTTTCCAGCAGATGCACCTGACTCTTCAGCTGTCTGCCTTAGTAAAGACTCATACACATCCTTTGTCGGTTCACCTTCAGTTGCTGTATATTTAGCAACAAGTTTTTCCATCAAACTACGCGTTTCCGGGTTCCATGCCTTCCCTCTTGCCTTTTCATCAAAGGTATCGGGAGCAATAAAAAAGTAAGGAGCCTGCTTCGGAATATCAGCAAGAAATGTGATCCGTTCCTTCATAAGCGGCACCACCTGTTCAAGATACTCCTGGCACACTTCCTCCCAATCAGGGTAGTCAGTCTTGATAATGCTGTGAAGTTCTTTTGCCAGCTCGGCTGCATGCTTCATCTTTAAATGTTCCTGATTCAGCCAATTTAATTTATCAAGCTGAAACACAGCACCTGCCTTGTTGACCCGGTCAAGTGAAAACGCCTGCACCAGTTCATCTAACTGGTACATCTCTCTGTCGTCACCCGCATTCCAACCAAGCAGGGAAACAAAATTCACGAGGGCTTCCTTCAGATAGCCTTTGCTCCGGTAATCTTCAACAGCCACATCCCCCTGCCGTTTACTCAGTTTCGATTTATCCGGATTCAGCAGCAATGGCAGATGCGCGAACTGAGGTATTTCCCAGCCAAATGCCTCATAGAGCAGCACGTGCTTGGGCGTGGAGGGAAGCCACTCTTCACCTCTGATGACATGAGTGATCTGCATTAGGTGATCATCAACCACGTTTGCTAAATGATACGTCGGATAGCCATCAGTTTTAATCAGTATCTGATCATCAACCACTGAACTATTAAACTCAACTCTGCCCCGGATGGTATCCTGTACTACAACCGTACGGTTTGCAGGAACATTCATCCTGATAACAAACTTTTCACCCGCTGCTGCCTTAGCTGCCGACTCTTCCTCAGTATAGTGCAGGCAATGTTTATCATACATAGGCTGCCCACCAGCAATTTCCAGCTTCTTTCTCATCTCATCCAGACGCTCTGGTGTGCAGAAACAACGATATGCTTTCTTTTCACTTAATAAATAATCAATATGCTCGCTATAGATGTTCAGTCGCTGTGACTGCATATACGGACCAAATTTGCCCCCAACTCCTGGTCCCTCATCAAAACTCAGCCCCGCCCAGTGGAGGGTATCAATCAAATTCTCGACGGCACCTTCAACAAATCTGTTCCGGTCAGTATCCTCAATTCTTAGGACAAAGACACCCCCCTTTTGACGTGCAAAAAGGTAGTTATAAAGCGCTGTGCGTAATCCACCTACATGGAGATAACCGGTGGGGCTGGGTGCAAACCGCACCCTTGGTACTTGCGAAATCATCAGTATACGTATCCTTCTCTGTTCAGTACACGGTGCATTACCGCTTACCGGTGTACTTCTTTACTTTTTCAATAAAATCAACGCTGTCAATTGGTTTGGGAATATAGTCTGTAGCACCGGCATCAAGGCACTTCTCACGGTCCCCCTTCATGGCAAACGCAGTCAGGGCAATGATCGGCGTATTAGTGTAATTATCCAACTTCCTAATCCGCTCAGTTGCCTCGAATCCATTCATCACGGGCATCTGCATATCCATCAGAATCAGGTCAAACTGCTGTTTCTGCGCTGCGTCCAGTGCTTCGGCTCCATTTTCAACCACTACAACTAGTGGAAAGTTATTCTTTTTTAAGAGACGGGTTACGATGATCTGGGAGTGTTTATAATCCTCAACCAGCAGAATTTTGGGAGCGTCTGTTTCTATTTTTGCTTCTTCAACCGGTGTAGCTTCTTCATACCGGTGCATCATTTTGGCAATCACACCTGAAAGATCTTCAATTTTTGTGCTGCGCTTGCTCAATAATTCAGTAAACAACCCGTCTATTTTGGCAAGGTCTTCCTCAAAGTTCTCTTTACCGGTATAAATAATAATAGGCAGACGTTCAAATGCCGGGTCTGATTTAATCTGTTTGATCAATTCGAAACCATTCAACTCCGGCATATCAAGGTCAACGATTGCAAGATCGATATCCTGCCCTTTAATCCGCTCCATAACCCTGCTGCTGTGAGCTTCTGCGATTGGATACAAACCAACTGACTCAATCGCATCGCGGATCAGATTGAGTGTAGGAACATCATCATCCACGCATAATACTTTAGAATTCTTCTTCAGCTTATAGCTTGTGAGCACCTCAACCAGGTCCTTAAAACTGATTGGCTTGACGAAGTACTCAACAGCGCCAAGCATAAATGCCTTTTGCTGTTCTGCTTCAACTGAACAGACGATGATGGGGATATTTTTCGTTGCCTTATTTTCCCTGATCTTCTTCATAAGCTCAAGGCCATTAACATCCGGCAAAATAATGTCCATGATAATTGCCATGAACTGCTCATTCTCAAGCAGAGAGATTGCTTTGACTCCACTATTAGCAATAGTGGGCTCATAGCCCCATTTAAAGAGATAATTGCTCAGAAGCTTTGAAGTCGCAAAGTCACTCTCAATCACCAGAACCTTATTTTTCTCACCTGGTTTGGGGAGGGCACTGATCTGGGCTTCAATGGCAGAAACCGGTGTCATAACTTGCTCGTCAATTTTGATAGCAACAGTGCATTCTGTACCCTTGATTACATCACTGTTAAACCGAAGGGAACCATCCATTAATTCAGCAAACTTTGAGGCAAGCAGTAAGCCCATCAGTGGGTGCGCACCACCCTTGCCATTATTAAAATCGCCGCCTTCAAAGGAATTCAGAAACTCTGAAATTTGCCGGACAGGAAGATTAACGTCATTTGAGCTGACAATAATTTGCAGACTCCCCTCAAACACTCTTGCATTGACGGTCAACAGCACTCTGTGATCGTGTACCAAAAGGTATTCAAACAGATTGAAGAGTATGAGTTTCAGTTTTTGTGCATCAAGAGTCACCTCAGCAGGAACGTTACCCTGAACGGTGATATCAAAATGTAATCCTGGTGAAGCATACCGTCCTGAAATAAGGCCAGTAACTTCTTCTATCAGAGGTTTTACCACTGCTTTACCTGGTGTGACCGGAACAAGCCCTGCATCAACCTTAGCTACGTCGATAACTTCATTCAGCAATGCCAGAAGCTTTTGTGAATGTTCCTTCAATGAGTTCAGGTTTTCAACCTGTGTAGGTGTCAGTTTACCATCGTTCAGGATGGAGGCAAATCCCACTATACTATTCGCCGGGGCTCGTAGCTCCGGAGCCAAAATGGTTAGTAGTTTGCTAAAGAGCAGGCTCTTCTGACCCGCCTCACCTTCCCAACGCTCAAGAATCGGAGAAAGAAACTGAGATGCTGCCTGTATCGTTGCAGAGTCACCAGGTCCAAAAGGTGTCTTTGACGAAATCCGGAGGAGATAGGAAGAACTGCGGAGTGGGATGTAAATACACCCTTCATAATACACCAGATCTGTCAGCGGGAGTTTGCAATCCTTTTCTTCAACCAGTTCATACGGACGTGCTTGTCCTTTTGAAAGGTTGCAGGATTCACACCGGTGCTCGGTAAGCGGTGCGTACACCTTACGGGCTGATGCTGATTTACCGAGTACAGAAATACGTCCCCCCTCTTTTATCTTAAAGAGTACAGCTGCAAACAAACCAAACTCTTCAATGATAAAACTGCAAAGAGTCTCCCCAAAATCAGGGGCATTTCTCTCAGCTGCCTCATATAACTCGTTGTAGTGAGTAATAAACCGTGAGTATTCGTTATTCATAGGGTATGCCGGTATTCTCTGATCAACAAAAAATTTTTAACAAGGAAATATAAAGATTTAAGGATACAATGCGAAAAGAACCCCGGAATTCAATCATCCGGGGTTCCTGGTCATTACAATATTATCGAAGGATTAAACAATTTTATTGATTATGTCAACCGGAGTAATACCTTCGGCATCGGCATTAAAGTTGGTAATGATCCGGTGTCTGAGCACCGGAATCATCGCAAAGCGGATATCGTCATTATTTGGTGAGAATCTGCCGTCCAGTATTGCTTTCGCCTTCGCTGCGAGTACAAGGAATTGAGATGCCCTTGGACCTGCCCCCCATCTTACCATTGACTTTACTATGTCCGGCGCTTTATCGTTTTGAGGACGGGTTTTAGTAGTAAGAGCTACTGCATAGTCGATCACCTGATCAGTCACCGGAACCCGTTTGAGTAAATCCTGATACTCCATCAACCGGACACCGTCAATAATCTGGTTCAGCGTTGGTTCAAGCGCCCCAGTAGTTGAAGCAACAATAAGTTTTTCTTCCTCATATGAAGGGTAATCAACCCACAGGTTAAACATGAAACGATCCAATTGTGCCTCGGGCAGCGGGTAAGTCCCCTCCTGTTCAATTGGGTTCTGCGTGGCAAGAACGAAAAAAGGCTCCCTAAGAGTATATGACTTACCACCAATTGTAACACGGTGTTCCTGCATAGCTTCAAGTAAGGCGGACTGAGTTTTCGGAGGAGTTCTGTTTATCTCATCTGCAAGCAAAACATTAGTAAAGACAGGTCCGGGTATGAAGCGAAATTCTCTCTTCTTTGTAATAGGATCTTCTTCAACCAGTTCTGTTCCGGTGATATCACTCGGCATCAGATCCGGAGTAAACTGCACTCTACCGAATTGCAGGTCAAGGGAAGCAGCGAGTGTACGGATCAGCAAGGTTTTGGCCAGACCGGGAACCCCAACCAGCAGACAATGTCCGCGGCTGAGCAGCGCAATCAGTATCTGCTCAATGATGTCATCCTGACCGATGATAACCTTAGCAATTTCTTTTT
This sequence comes from Bacteroidota bacterium, assembly GCA_023406915.1. Taxonomy (GTDB): domain Bacteria; phylum Bacteroidota; class Ignavibacteria; order Ignavibacteriales; family Ignavibacteriaceae; genus JAEXTR01. Next base: position 1,697 of record JAEXTR010000108.1, on the reverse strand, counting down.
TGACAGCTGCAATATCCTGGTGCAGCCGTGCGGCTAATTCTGTATCGTCTGTGGCCTGACTCCTGCTCAAATGTCCTCCACCTTAATCTGCCAGAAGATCTGGTTCCGGAGTGAGTCCATCCATTCAACATACATTTTCTGCTTCTTGTATTCATCTGCAAGTCGCTTCAGTTCAGCGAAATCCACTTCAAGATCTGGCAGGTGCGGCGGAATACGTTTTTCAAGAAAGACAATGTGATAACCGTATGAGTCCTTCTGAAGGGTTACTCTTTTCGGGAAACTCACGTCCCCTTCCTTCATAGCAGATACTGTATTGATCACGCCTTTATCAATCCGTTCAAGCTGATTTATAAATAATGTTCCTAACGAACCTCCAAAACGGGCACTTTCTTTATCGTGACTATACTTCTTCGCCAGATCAGTAAAGGTTGCTGTCTTCCTCATGATGCTGTCTCTTACGTCACTTAAGAACTCAATTGCTTCCAGATCAGACTGATCATCAGCTTTCACTTTTATCAGGATGTGTCTAGTGTTGATTGATTCACCTCTCCGGTCAAGCAATTGAATAATATGAAACCCCACTGGGGATTCAACTACATCCGATATCTGCTTATCACTTAGCGCAAAAGCAGCTGATTCAAATTCAGGATAAAAAACGCCCTTCTTAACAAAACCAAGATCACCCCCAACCTTAGCACTGCCTGGATCATCAGAATACCGTTTAGCAAGGTCAGCAAAATCCGCACCTGCTTTTATTGAATCCAGCAACCCTTCTGCGATTTTTTTGTACCGAAGTTTAATAGTCTCAGATAATCCTGGATTGCGGAAGATGTGAGAAATGGTAACCTTTTCTGGAATGGTACCAAGACTATCCTTGAACTGCTTGTAAAAGTCCTCAACCTCGCGTCTGCTTGATTCAACTTTTCCAAAGTGGGATTCAGTCAATCTCTGTACGAGCAGATTTTTCCGAATTTCTTCCCTGATTTCCCGACGTATCTTTTCAATTGGCATTCCGTAAGTCTGCTCAATCTTTTCTTTTGACCCAAACTGCTGATGCAGTACATCAATCTGGTAATCAATTGCTCTTGCAAGCTCTTCATCACCAATTACAATTGAATCAAGCACTGCCTGAGCATATAAAAGCTTCTCCTCAACCATGGCGTTGAGAATCTCTTTTTTAAATCCCGGGCGGTCAGGACTCGTATTCTGTCTCATCGCTTCCGTGCGTGTCCGGAAATCCAACTCGGATTGCAGAATAATCTCCTCATCCACTATTGCGACAATACGGTCAATCACCGGTTGGGCTTGCAACAGCGAAGGCAGAATTAATAAAAGTGCGAAGAGTGCTTTTTTCATATAGGATGTTACCTGATTTCTACTGAATATTTTTTTGCCATCTCCCTAAAAAGAGAATCGGCAAGTTGCTTGCGTCGTACTTCCTGTTTGAAGCTAAGAACCTTCTCTCTGGCAGCATCAAATGGAAGTGTCTCACCCTGATAATATTTTTTATGCACGGTAAATACAAAAAACCGGTCACCTGGCACCGGAAACACCAGACTGACTTCACCCGGATACATTGCATCAGCAATCCGGGCAAGTGCTGGGCTCAAAAGATCGCTTTCCCTTTTTACAGACCTGGTTGTTGCTTCTTCTCTGACAGTACTAAGTCTGAGCTCTGATGCTGCACGATTCCACCC
>JAEXTR010000099.1 GCA_023406915.1 Bacteroidota bacterium | reverse complement strand
AATCGGTGTTGCATGCTCTATGGCGGCAGCGGCTGTCACGCAGCTACTGGGTGGTACACCTCCGCAAATTGAGTACGCCGCTGAAATAGGAATCGAACACCACCTGGGTCTTACCTGTGACCCTATTGGCGGGCTCGTACAGGTCCCCTGTATTGAACGAAATACATTTGCAGCTGAACGTGCAATGAACTGTGCAACCTATTCCCTGCTATCAGACGGACAACATCTAGTTTCATTTGATAAAATTGTTGAAACGATGAAACAAACCGGTCATGACCTGCCAAGCATTTACAAAGAGACTTCGGAAGGTGGGATGGCAGTAATCGTTGACCAGGAGGAGGATGACTGACGTTCACCGCACCGATGATTCAAGTATACTTGAATTCAGAATAGCCACTGCTGACCAGATTGCGGTCCTCATCAACGCGCCTGAATTGTTTAAAAAGCAGTATGGGTTTACGGCACAACCGGGATATATCGAAGATATCCATGCACTGAAGCTTTTTCATTCTCTGATGATCGCTTACCCGAATGTACTGGCTTATTGCCCGATATTGATCTTGCTTCCAGCTGAAGCGTCACTCATTGGTCTTTGTGGGTTTTTAGGTCCTGTGGATGAAGAAGGCAGCATTGAGATTGGATATGGAATTTCCACTGAGTTTCGGGGCAGAGGGTTCGCGGTGGACGCGGTACAGTATCTGGTACAGTTTGCAAAAGAGGGATTTGGTGCCAGAATTGTAACCGCATTCACTGATCCCCACAATAAGACTTCAGAGCGTGTTTTGCAAAAAGCGGGGTTCACCTGCACTGGTTCTGATCCCAAACGTTTGCGCCCCAACCAAAAAAAATGGGTCCTGCACCTTTCGGAATTACAAGACCCATCCTAATAACTGCATATTCTACTTTAAGATTATTTCCAGTTTTTCCATACTTCCGGTACATAACCTACTGTAGAGTCTGATCCATTTCTTACGATCGGAGTCTTCAGCAATAGCGGGTGTTCCAGAAGTTCTTCCTCAAGGTTATACGTCATGTACGCGAGTCCCCTTCTATCATACTCCTTCCCTTCTTTGTCAAGAAGCTGATCCAAGGGTATTTTTCGCGTAATGTTCTCAAGTTCACCTTTTGAGATTCCCTTCTCGGTCAGGTCCCTGAAATGAAAAGGGATGCGGCGTTCTTTGAACCACCGCTCAGCCTTTCTGGTTTCACTGCACTTTTTCGTGCCAATTATCTGAATGTTCATTGTGTCATTACTTGCTTAAAGATAAAGTTGTCCGTCAGGTCCAACGGGTATACCAAGCAGCATCCAAATGATTAGCAGAATAATCCAGGCAATCCCGAAGAAGACCGTGTAAGGCACCATGGTAGAAATAATAGTGCCAATACCATACTTGTCGTCATACTTTTGCGCATAGGTTACAATCAGGGCGAAGTAACTCATCATGGGGGTGATGACATTCGTGATGGAATCACCGATTCTGAATCCAGCAAGTGTAAGCCCAGGATGATAACCCAACAGCATAAACATGGGAACAAAAACCGGAGCCATGATTGCCCATTTTGCTGAAGCACTGCCCATGAACATATTAATGAATGCCGAAAGGAAGACAAATGCGATGATCAACGGAATGCCGGTAAGGTTGATACTCTTCAGTAACTGAGCACCATCGATGGCAATGATCAATCCCAGGTTGCTATGATTGAAGAAGTACACGAATTGTGCTGCAAAGAAAACCAACACAATATAACTTGCAAGTCCGCTCATTGATTTCGTAATGTGTTTAATTACGTCTTTATCATTTTTGATGGATTTTGTGATATAGCCATACACCAGACCGGGTATCAGGAAGAAGAGGAGGATACCGATGATGATACCATCAAAGAATGGTGAGTGCAGCACTTCACCAGTTTTCGGATTTCTGAATAAACCGTTTTCAGGCACAATGGTAATCACCAATACCGCGAGCACGATCAGTGCGCTGATACCTGCCCACATCATTCCCTTTTTCTCTGTGCTGTTTAACTGTTCCAATGGGATTGGGGTCTCGGTACCACCATATTTTCCGAGGCGAGGTTCAACAATTTTTTCCGTAACCCATACACCAACGATTACGATCAGGAAGCCTGAAACGAACTGAAAGTAATAGTTCACCACCGGACTTACAATGAAGTCAGGTTGAATAATCTGTGCTGCAGTAGTGGTCAGACCAGAAAGCACCGGATCCACTGAGCCGATCAGGAAGTTTGCGCCAAATCCACCACTTACACCACAGAATGCTGCCGCCAAACCTGCCATTGGGTGACGCCCCAGGGCATGAAACATCATTGCGCCCATAGGAATGAGAATCACGTAGCCAGCTTCAGAGGCAAGGTGAGAAATGATTCCGGTAAATACCAATGAAGCAGTAATCAACTTTTTAGGTGCCTTCAGAACCAACTGTCTGATCAGAACATTAAAGAGGCCTGATCCCTCAGCAACACCGAGGCCAATCATTACTACCAGTACCAGCCCAAGTGGAGGGAAGGCGATAAAGTTTTTTACAATGTTGGTGTATATCCACCTTAGCCCGTCTGCTGAGAGCAGACTGTTTACCGAAATCACCCTGCCGTCTACGGGGTGAACAGCCTGAAGATTGAAAAAGGCTCCTACTGCGGAAGCTACAGCAACAATAACTGCCAGCATACCAAACAGGATTGCGGGGTGGGGTAATCTATTTCCTATGATCTCTATTCTGTCGAGTGATCTTTGAAAGAGTGTCTTTTTTACAGGGGTTGTAGTTGTCATTACCTTCCTATTATGTTCAGAGTAAATTAGGTTTTGAGTGTATTATTATTGAATCTTTATTCTGCCTTCCACCCTTCCGAGTGAAAAAAGGTCGCCGTTTTTCAGAACCTGCATTCCGTTAACTTTACGGGCATTGATGTAGGACCCATTGGATGAGTTGAGGTCTTCCAGACTAAAAATACCATCAGCAAATCTTATCACGCAGTGATAGCCTGAAATAGTTTCTTCCTTCAGAACATACATATTATCATCACGTCTGCCAATAGTACCACCGTCATTCATAAATTCAAGGGTCTTCCCGCTGTAATTACCATTCAGAATCTCCATCCGGAGTCGTGATCCCTTATCAGGATTATTGGAAACATTCAGCACAATTGTCTTTTCTGTTTCTTCGGGCACCATCTTGGTTTCCCGCATTTGGGGAGTTTGTGCCTTTTCTTTTTCTAAAAGAACCTTTTTCAAATCTTCGTTTTTCTTTTCAATGTCCTGCAACTGTTGTTGCAATTGTGCGTGTCGTTTCAGCTCTTCAGCTTCCCGTTCAGCCTGTTTTGCTTTTTCCTGGCTAAGCTTTTGTAATTCACTCTTTTTCCTTTTCGCCTTACGTCCCAGAAAAAAGAAGAAAACCCCAAGAGCTACAAAAACGATTCCTGCACCACCACCAATCAGTACCCAGTTCAGAGGACAGGCAGCTTTCTTACCAGCAGGGATGATGATATCCTTGCTTACCACAAATGATTCTTTATTATAGTCAACGGTGATGCTCAGGGGTATCGGTTTACCATCAGATTCGTAGCACTCTGCCTCGCAGGTAATTGAATAACTATCCAGCATAAGGCGGTACATCTTATTGATTGCTGATTCCAGTTCCCTGCCATTTGGTGCGGAATAAAAAGTCCCGCCCGTTTGTGCGGATATCTTTTCAAGATAAGAAAAATACGCCTGATCCTGCCTGGTATAACCAATCGTGAAGATTGGCACTAATGCATCCTTTGCTTCCCGAATCACATCTTCCGCAGAATAGGCATTCGTGCGGCTCTCATTTTTCCCATCAGTAATCACAATCAGTGCCCGTGCTACTGTATCGCCGGTTAACTTTAAGTGTTTAGTTCCCCGGATCATAGCATCAAAAATCTCCGAGTAATTCCCATCTGCTGTAAGGGCATCCACTCTCTGGTTGAGATAGTTTTTGTCAGAAGAAAACTCTGCGACCATGGTGTAGGTATCGCTGAATGCAGCGATTGCTAACTCATCGCTTGAGCGCATCTGTCTGATAAAGGTTCGGACTGCCCCTTTCATTTCATCCAGCGGAGCGCCTTGCATCGTGCCACTCATATCAAGACAGATCAGGAATTTGATATTCTTACCACTCTCTTCAAACCGCTGGGCTGTTATTGATTTAGTTTTCTTACCATTCAGTGTGATAGTGAACTGATCAGATTTTACATCCTTCAGGGGGGTACTTTCTTTATCGAGCACCTGAACTTTCAACGCGATTGCTGGGAATGCATCAATAGTATGCTGTAACACGGTCACTTTGGTGTTCTGAGCAAGCAGTAGTGTTCCACAGAAAAAGAGGAGTACAGGGAAAAGCACACCAAAAACTCTATTGTGACTTGTATTCATTGCTTCAGTCTTTCATTGAACCTGAGTGATAATCTGTGCGATGATAATATATGCCACTGTGTTTGTAAAAAGGCACTATTGCAAGATAGCAAGTTTTTATGTTTTTGCCTTACAAAGGATTACTGCAAATCATTATTATTGCGTCAGTTATCACTTCTGTACCGCAACCAATTCCTGCAAAATGCTGTTTCATAAGTATTCATAGACTTTCAGAAAGAACAGTATGCAGTTTCAAGAGATCATGGAAGCACTTGCCGGATATGGTACTGAACAGAACCGTAAGATTTATCGTAGACACGGCGCAAAAGGTGACATGTTCGGCGTCAGTTTTGCCCATCAGGGGCAGTTGGTAAAAGCCATCAAAAAGGCGAAGCTACCCGCAGATGAATTGCGGAAGCTTGCTGAGGAGCTTTGGCAAACCAAAAATGTTGATGCACGGACACTTTCAGCTATGATCGATCCCCCGGCATTACACAGCCCGGAATCACTTACCCGCAGGTTATATGACTGTGACTATTTTTATCTTGCGGATTCCATTGCAAAGATCGCACGTTCCACACCATATGCCGAACAAGTATTGAAAGAGTGGATTGCGAAAAGTGATGAACTTTTTTTGCGGGCAGCGTACACCCTGCTGGGGGTCATGGCACTGGAATCACCCGATCTGTCTGATGAGTTTTTTGCTCCCCATATCAAAACCATAATAGCTAAGATACATACCGCCCCCAACCGTGCAAAGGAGGGGATGAACAACTGTCTGATTGCGATTGGCGGAAGGAATGAAGCCTTGCGTGATCTGGTATTTGAGGCAGCAGATATTATCGGACCGGTTGAGATTGATCATGGTGAAACGAGCTGCCAGACTTTTCTGATCAAACCGTACATTGAGAAGATGTACGCACGTATGGCACTGAAGCCAAATGGTAAGAAAAGAACACCGCTGGGTTGCTGATAATTCAAATGAAGGTTATTTCATGCAATCGTTACAATCCTCAATAACTATGTGATTTAAGTGAAACAGAAAACAGTCATTATCATTGGTGCTGGATTCGGCGGGCTTGCCGCTGCGAAAGTATTTCAGAACCACAAAGAATTTAATATTATTCTTATTGATCGCAACAATTACCATTTATTTCAGCCATTATTGTATCAGGTTGCAACTGCTGCACTCTCCCCTGCTGACATTGCCGTACCTATCAGGACGGTATTCAGGAACCGGAAAAACGTTCAGGTCTATATGCAGGAGGTGGTTGACATCAATACTGCTGCGCAGACAGTAACCACTGACCAGTGTTCCTTTCAATATGATTATCTGATCCTTGCCCCCGGATCAAAGCATTCCTATTTCGGCAATGATCAGTGGGAGCGTTTTGCACCCGGCCTAAAAACACTAGATGATGCTCTCACGATCAGGGAGAGAATCCTTCGCTCACTCGAATCGGCTGAGAATGAGCAATCTGCCACAGCACGCGCACCATTTCTCACGTATGTGGTTATTGGCGGTGGACCAACAGGGGTTGAGATGTCCGCAGCAATAGCAGAGATTGTCAGTAAGTCAATCAGGGGTGAGTATAGAAACATCAGGCGTGAGGACACACGGGTTCTGCTGGTTGAGGCAGGTCCCCGCATACTTACAGCTTATTCTCCTGAACTTTCCCATAAAGCTTTAAAAGACCTCAAACAGCTTGGCGTGACAGTACTATTGAATACCAGGGTTGAGTCCATCTATCACAATGTAGTTACCACATCTGCAGGTGAGTTCTCATCTGAGAATATCATCTGGGCTGCTGGTAACACAGCATCTCCGCTATTATCAAAACTTAGCACGCACCTTGATCGTAGTAACCGTGCCATGGTTACACATCATCTGACGTTACCTGATCACGATACCGTGTACGTCATTGGTGATGCAGCAGCAATCAGTGGAAACCCATTACCCGGTGTAGCACAGGTAGCATTACAGGGGGGAATCTATGCAGCCAACAGCATCATTCAGCGCGAACAAGGAATATCACCTGAGCCATTTGCATACAACGATAAAGGTAATATGGCAACGATTGGCAGATACAAGGCTATCGCTGAAGTATTTGGATTGAAGCTTTCGGGATATGCTGCATGGTTATTGTGGTCTTTGATCCATGTTGCCTATCTTATCAATTTTCGTAACCGTTTCCGGGTAATGATAGAATGGATCTGGTATTATTTTACCTTTCAGAGGGGTATCAGACTCATCACGGGCAGATTTCTCAAAAAAGAGCGGCATCAATCACCGTAATACGGGTGGGGCTATTTTCAACTCCCTACAATTCTCACTATCCGATTTTGCTTGACTTCTTAACTGAATTTCTGTACTTTCGATTCAGTTACTTTATAATAAGTAAAATTTCCTGAGTGTATTTAAATAATACCTCCATATGATCAATCGCACAGCTAACCGATTTCCTTCCAGGCGGATATTCATTGCTGCCGGAGACACATAGTTCCACTAATTTATTCCCCTCTCCGCTGAGAAAATCTTTCATTCCGGGGTACACAGTAGTCATATTCTTGACACCGCGATTCAGCGGACACAGTCCACCGGGTTGCAATCAGTATACTTCATCAAGAAAGGAAGATGTTATGTATAAGATCGAAAAAAAGGACTACGGTTACTTACTCACCTTCAGCGATTTTATCCGGCCTGAAGAGATGCAGGCATGGCTCCATGAATCGCAAACCCATCTGAGAAGCGCTCCAAACAACTTCGGAATCTTTGTCGATATGCGCACCCTGAAACCTCTCTCACCTGATTCACAGATGATTATGCAGGAAGGTCAAAAGCTATACCAGAAAAGCGGTATGTTAAGGTCAGTGGTAGTGGTTTCTTCTTCCATTATTAAAGCTCAGTTTACCCGCATTGCAAAAGAGACGGGTATCTATCAATGGGAGCGATATGTCGATTCATCATCAAACCCGAATTGGGAGCGAACCGGAGTTGATTGGCTGACCAAGGGGACCGATCCTGATAAGCAATAGCTGATGTTCTGCTTAAATCTGTGCAGTGTATTTGCTGAATGAACCCGGGCGCTGGAAAGGTGTCTGTGTACTGAATTGCATCATCAGATTTTTCTTGCCTCTCACAGAATGGGTGGTTAAGTTACTACGGTATGTTTTCATCATAAACCGGGAGTCCAGATGGATTATTTCGATGGTATCAACCGTAATCTGATGAGCCGCGGCACTACTTTTTATATAGTCACCGCGTGTATCGCCCTAATCGTGGGCGCAGTTCTTCCCATCTATTTTTACTCTTCTTTCTCCGGCGGAGAGCTTATCTTCATTAACTTTGAGATCTTTGATCAGGAAAACGTAAAGTTTCTTCTGAAACTGTTCTTCATTTATCCATTGATTGCGGGGATTGCAGGATTGTTTCTGATCCGCATACCTGATCAGGTAATACGTGCAATTGCACTTACTGTTCTTGCATTCTTGCCTTTAATTCTTATGATTGTAAACAGTTCTGTATCCAATCAGATGGGCAGGTTAAGCATGGGCGGCGCAGATGATATGATTGGGTTTTCGGCAATTGGCTGGCTCCTGATATTCATTGGTGCGTTTACACTCCAGGTACGACCAGAATATAAAACAGCACTTTTTATTTTATCGCTTGGGTGCCTTTTTTATATGATTGCACAATTCATGGAAGGGGCAAGTGACTCCATCATGCTATTGTATGGGTTTGAACAGTTGTTTTCGAGCTCTGAAGCAGTGATTGTCCATTTCAGCGGTCTGTGTCATATTGCATCGCAGGTGTTGGCTGGTTTGATTATTTATCGAACTGTACAGATCTGGCAGTCGCCGCAGTTTACCCAGATGCACAGTTACACGATACAGCAGTTGTGGGTCATTGCGCTCCTGGTTTCGTTTCTTCCACTGGTGTATCTGATCATTGACGGAATTATCGATTCACCGAAGCAGATACCTACAATCATTATGACGCTGATCAAGATGTTTGCCTGGGTTGGCGGGATCTTTGTATTGGCTATATTCAGCTGTATTGAACTGCTGTTGTGTGTTGACCTCGATCAGAAGCTGAATCTGAATACAATCATCAACAGACCTACAGGTGAGATGGGACATTCACCGAACAGTAGCTCGGGATTCAGCAGCAGTGCTCAGAGTGAGCAACCTCAGATGGACATTGCAGAGCAACTGAACAAGCTTCTGGAATTAAAAGAAAAAGGACTGATTTCAGAGGAGGAGTATATTATCAAGAAACGGGAAATTCTTACCCGATTCTGATCAGTGAGTTTAAAACGCCAAGCCCCGCGCAACACTCAAAGCGGGGCAAAGCGTCTTTTTATCACTTTATCAAAAAGATTTCCTGAATGACCTTCTGCAATAGTTATTTGGTAACAAAATCAAAATAGATATGCGACCGCCTTCGGGGTCGAATATTCTTTCTTTGCGGCTTATCCTATAAATATGGTACCCCTTCGGGGGACGCCTGTAAATACTTGTGGCAAATAACTTCAACTTTCAGACTTCATGAGGGTGAACTATTATAAATCCCCCATCAGTATCTTTTCGTTTTCAATTAATTTCCATTGGTAATATGCCTTCGAGATTTCTTACTCGCCGTAGTACTATCTAGCTCACCTTCTCCAGTTTCTTTACGGGACAGCCGCCACAACTAGAGGAAGAACATCCGCATGAATCCTGCTGTTTCTTTTGCAGATACTTCTTGTAAAACTTGACTGATACGAAAACACCAGTCACTGCCAGAATCAATCCGACGACTAGATACTGCATTGCATGTTGATCCATTAAAAGAGACTCCCTATCTGATATGTAAAGAATGATACCAGCCATGCCACACCCGTGGTATAACCCATAAGGAACAGAGCCCATAGCCAGTTTGCTTCCTTCCGTACGGCTGCGATCACAGCCACACACGGAAAATAGATCAATACGAAGAGCATAAACGAGTAACCAACCAGTGGAGTGAAAATCTTTTCACCAGTGTTTGGACCGCTGGCATAGACCTGCTCTTTCAGTTTATCCTGCAAGGTGCCGGAGTTTTCATCAGCTTCGAGGTCTGCCTGATACAGCACACCCATGGTTGAGACAACGATCTCTTTTGCAGCCATACCCGTGATAATCGCGATACCGATCTTCCAGTCGAAGCCAAGGGGTTCGATAATGGGTTCAATAGTCTTTCCAAGTATACCGATATAAGAGCCTGCCTGCCGCTCTGATTCCTGAAGCGTCTGCAGTTCGAGGACTTTTACTTCTTTTACTTCATCACTCAACTGTGTGT
>JAEXTR010000070.1 GCA_023406915.1 Bacteroidota bacterium | reverse complement strand
CTGTCATACCATTTCCTCTCTGTTCAGATACGCTTCAGCGCGGTTAATAATTTCATCATAATACTCTTGCATCTTAGCATCCCTGATCCGAAGCCCTGACGCATTCCTGTGACCACCACCGCCAAACTCAGCTGCAAGTTGGTTAACAGGTATCAGTCCTTTTGACCGGAAACTGACCTTAAAGCCCTCCAAAAGCTCTAAGAACAGCATACCGATCTTCACTCCTTCTACAGACATACAGTAATTCACAAATCCATCAGTATCGGTTTCGAGAGCCTGCGTATGAAGCAGTTTATCATATGGGATAGTGATCACAGCAACTGCGCCTTCGCTATAGAGCTGAATTGATTGCAGCGCTTCTGCGAGGAGGCGGATTTTGCTGAGCTTGCTCTGATCATAAATATGATCATAAACAATGTTTGGCTGAACTCCTGCTTCCAGTAACATGGCAGCAATACGGTGTACTCTTGGAGTTGTACGGTCAAACCGGAATGACCCGGTATCGGTCATTATAGCAGCATACAACGGGTTGGCGTATTGCAATGTAATAGGTTCGCTGCACTCCTCAAACAGAAAATCGTAGAGGAGTTCTCCGGTGGAACTGTAGCACGTATCAGTGATAATCAGGTTAAAACTGTCTGATGGGTTAGTATGATGATCAATACATACCTTAAACGCCGGCGACCGCATCAGTGCCGTTTCCATTTTGACCGTTCTGTTTGGAATATTTAAATCCAAAAAAATTAAACATTCGGCGGATGCGATGAAATCATCATGGATCTTGGAGTTATATTTTTCTGCAATACTCTGTGTATCGAGAAAATGAAGGTAATAAGGAGTTTCACTATAGTTTATAATGCGCACATGCTTACCATGTTGCACAAGATAATGGTACAGTGCCATTTCTGAACCCAAAGCATCAGCATCAGGATTCACATGAGTAGTGAGAACAAAATCTGTGAACCGGGAAAGGGTTTCCCTTAACACACCAAAGTCAGGCATACAAATTCTTTCATTAAAAGCTGAAACCGGGCAGGTTTAAATATAGCAATGCCCCGGCAGATAATGAAGCAACATCAAACCGGGGCATAAAAGTTTATTTTTTATTCAACAACCCAGGTATTACCCTCAGCAAGCAGCTCGGATAATGGCCTTCTGGTATTGCCCTTGCTGATCCGTTCGATCTGATCTTCAACCTCACTATCGTATGAAGGCTTGATGATATCACGGAAGACACCGAACGGTGTTGGTAGGTCTTCACGTTCTGTCATCTGAGCAAGGATGTAAGCCCGGATTGGATTTTCATCCTTTTCATCGTGAATCCAGAGTTCACTCTCAGATACATCTGAAAGTGAGACGACTGTTGGATTAAACCCATTAAGCTTGATACCTTTGTCCTTCTGGTTACCAAAGATCATCGGCTTACCATGTTCCAGGATAATTGAGTTTTCGAGTTTGGTTTCTTTATCGGTGAGCAGAGAATAGGTGCCATCATTAAAGATTACACAGTTCTGATACACTTCAATGAAAGCCGTACCCACGTGGACAGCTGCACGATTCATCATTTCCTGGAGATGTTTACCATCACGGTCTATTGATCGGGCGATAAATGTAGCTCCTGCGCCTAATGCCAGAGCAGTAGGTTCAAAGGGGTAATCAACGGCTCCAAAAGGTGAGCTTTTTGTTTTCTTACCTTTTTCGGAAGTAGGTGAATACTGACCTTTAGTAAGACCATAAATCTTATTATTGAACAGTAAAATCTTGAAATCAAGATTACGGCGGCAGGCGTGAATAAAGTGGTTGCCACCAATACTCAACAGGTCACCATCTCCGGTAGCGATCCAAACGGAAAGTTTTGGATTCGCGATTTTAACTCCTGATGCTATCGCGGGAGCACGACCGTGAATACCATGGAAACCGAAAGTATCCATGTAATACGGAAAACGGCTTGAACAGCCAATACCGGATACCCAAACGAAATCTTCTTTTTTCACGCCAAAGTTAGGGGATGTTCTCTGAATTTGCGCAAGCATAGAGAAATCTCCGCAGCCGGCACACCATTTTACTTCAGCTGAAGACTGAAAGTCTTTGGGAGTGAGTTTCACTTCTTCAATCTTTGCGGGGAAATCATTATTGAGCATCTTCAACTCCTAACATCTTGTAAATAACTTGTTCGATATCTGAAGCCTTAAATGGGAGCCCCTGCACAACGTTATGTTGGGTCACATCTATCATCAGTTCACTGCGGAGCACGCGGGCAAACTGACCAAGGTTAATCTCAGGCAACAGAACCTTTTTGAATTTGCCAAGAACCTCACGGGTATTTTTGGGCATCGGGTTCATATATTTGAAATGAGCCTGGCTGACCTTATGCCCCTTTCTTCTCACCCGATTCACGGCTTCAAAAATCGCACCGTAGGTACTTCCCCATCCAATGATAAGGAGCTCACCTTCTTGTTCAAAACGGACTTCAAGATCAGGTACTTCCTGAACGATGTTTTTGACTTTTTCTTCACGGATACGAACCATGTAATCATGATTTTCAGGAACATAGGATACATTACCGTAAATATGGGTTTTTTCCAGACCACCGATGCGGTGTTCAAGTCCTGGTGTACCCGGAATAGCCCAGGGTCTTACGAGATTGAGATCGCGTGAATACGGGAAGAAACCTTCTTTTTCTGTAACGAATTTCACTGGAATCTCAGGAAGCTCCTTTTCATCCGGCACACGGAATGGTTCAGAACCGTTTCCGAGATACCCATCAGTGAGCAGGATAACCGGAGTCATATATTTCAGTGCAATTCGACACGCTTCAAAAGTCATATTAAAACAGTCAGCAGGGGTTGCTGCTGCAAGAACGCAGATAGGAGCCTCTCCGTTTCTTCCATATATAGACTGGAGTAAATCAGCCTGCTCTGTTTTGGTTGGAAGCCCGGTACTGGGTCCACCACGCTGTACGTTTACAATGACGAGCGGAAGCTCAGTTATAACCGCCAACCCCATTGCTTCGGTCTTCAGTGCGAGACCAGGACCGGATGTAGTTGTTACACCTAGGGACCCTGCAAATGATGCACCGATAGCGGAGCAGATACCTGCAATCTCGTCTTCAGCCTGAAATGTTTTCACTCCAAACTTTTTGAATTTACTTAGTTCATGCAGAATCTCACTTGCAGGCGTAATTGGATAAGAACCAAGAAAGAGCTGCAGACCACTCTTATATGCTGCAGCAACAAACCCGAGCGCTGTTGCTTCATTACCGGACACATTTTTATATGTTCCTGGAGGCAGCTTTGCAGATTCTACATGATAGCGGGTGGTGAAGAGCTCATTCATTTCACCATAGTGATACCCTGCTTCAAGTGCAAGTTTATTAGCAAGAAGCACGTCTCCTTTTGATGCGAATTTTTCTTCGATCCACTCATTGGAAGTGTTGATTGGTCTGCTGTAGAGCCAATACATCAAGCCAAGTGCAAAAAAGTTTTTGCAACGGTCTTTTTCTTTCAGTCCCAGTTTTACATCAGCCAGGGCATCGATCGTGAGCTGAGTCATTGGAACAGCAATTACTGTGTATCCTGCTAAAGTATCATCTTCAAGCGGATTGGTTTGATAATCAGCAAGTTTTAAATTTTTAGCATCGAAAGAGCTTGAATTAGCAAGAATAATAGCGTTAGGTTTCAAATCCCTGAGGTTAACTTTCAATGCAGCGGGGTTCATGGCAACCAGAACATCAGTTTTATCACCTGGAGTGGCAATATCACTGGAACTGAAATGGAGCTGGAAACCACTGACACCGTATACCGTACCGGCAGGGGCTCGAATTTCGGCAGGATAATCCGGCAGAGTGCTTAAATCATTTCCTAAAAGAGCGGTGGTATTTGTAAATTGAGATCCGGTGAGCTGCATCCCGTCGCCGGAATCGCCCGCAAACCGGACGGTTACTTCTTCAACTACTTGAACTTTTGCTTGTCTCATATATAGTCCTTAAGAATGTTCAATGTTAGTTCAAAACTTTTTGAACTAATCTTGAAATGTATTAAAAATTTCCGAATTTCCCCGTGAGGGAAGCCTATTCTGCGAGCTTAATATCTTCAAGAAACTCTTCAGCCGGCACAAATCCGGTAATTCTTTTTACTTCTTTGCCCTGACTGTTTATAATAATGACTGTGGGCACACCAGTCACTTTAAAAAATGTTCGTAACTCCTCTACTTCTTCGGAGCCGGATTTGGTAAGGTCTGCTTTCAGCGTCTTGAATCCGGAAAGCGCCTTAATGACCTGCGGGTCAGAAAAAGTTTTTCTGTCAAGCTCTTTACATGGTCCGCACCAGTCAGCGTAGAAGTCAATTATGATCTTGTCATTTGCTGTAATTGCACTTTCATAAAGGTCTTTTTGGTAAGGTGTCCAGTTTGCCGGTGGCACCTCGGTGGCAGTTCCATAGATCATGTAAACCCCTGCCAGAATTACGATGATGCTCAGGCTGATCCTGAACTTTTTGAACCATGCCATCTTATCCCCTTTCTTATCAAAAATGAGGAGATAGAGCGCTGCAAGCACCATATAGACAGGAAGCACGTACCCTTCAATTGACTTAGGGAAAAGCGGTAGCACGAAGTAGATTGCTACACCAATCATTATGAAACCGAAAATATACTTCACTGATTCCATCCATACCCCTGACCGAGGGAGCGCTTTAATCTTCCCGGAGAAGAGTGCCAGCACGAAGTATGGTGCGCCAAGCCCAAGACCCAGCATAAAGAAAAGCAGGAAGCCGGTAAGAAGATCGTTCTGAGTTGCAACATACGTTACCAAACCTGCCACGAGAGGTCCGATACAAGGCGCTGCAACAATACCGAGCGTAAGCCCCATTAAGAATGCACCAAATATACCTGAGCGGGAACCACCCGCTGCATTGACCCAACTATCGGGGAGTTTGAACTCATACAGCCCAAACATGCTCAATGCAAGCGCAACCATGACAAGTGCGATTACGATCAAAACAATTGGATTCTGCATCAGTCCGCCAATAATGGAACCAGAAAGCGCAGAGACAAGTCCAACAACCGAGTAAGTGAGAGCTATACCCAGCACATAAAAAAGTCCCATCGCAGCTAGTTTTCCAGTACTGCCTTCACTCTGATTAGTAAAATAACCAATGGTAATCGGAATCAGGGGGTAGACACAAGGAGTCAGGTTAAGTGCAAGTCCGCCCAAAAAAGTAATCAGCATTCCAAGCAATAATCCGTATTCAGCTAAGGGGTTTGCTTCATCTGTTGCGGGTGCTTCAGAATCCTGACGGCTGCTATACTCTAACTGTACGTTTGTAAAAATCTCACTGTTGGTTTCGGTGATGGGATGAGACGACTCTACAACTGTTATGGCGATAGTATCTGTCAGGATTGATGGGGAAAGTAATGCCTTTCCATCGGTTCCCTGATACTGAATATTGAAAACTATCTTATAATCACCCGGTTTCAGGTCTGATGGAACATTCAGCATTGTCCCGATAATAGCTTCGCCCTCAATCACAGTGGTTGGTGCATTCAGGAAAGGAAATGACATTTCCCTGCCTTGTGGATAGACTGGATTTCCGGCAGTGATACCATGTTCTGAGCTAACCGAGATGGTAAGAGGTTTCAGGCTGGTACCAGCACTGCTACCGATTGAAAACCCGGATTTTAGGTTTAATTTAACAGCACTCTTTACTTCATTACCCGCATACACTTTGTCGAATGACAGGAATGTCTCCATAGTAACAGGCACTTCCTGTTCTTTCTTTTTATCCTCGGCAGCAAAAATTGTTCTGAAGATAGTTTCATTCAGACGTACCTCCTGGGTACCGGCAGGCGCCACACTGATGATAACTTCCTCAGTGAGTTGATCGGGTGCAAAGCAGGTAACATCATTACAAGCCTGGAAATCAAGCATCACCTTGAGGGGATACTTTCCTGGTGCAAGGTTTTGAGGTATCTGAACTTTTCCAAATATGTAAACAGTCCCCTCATATACTGCAACCGGATTATCAGAAAATCCAAACCGATAATCTTTTGAAGGGGGATACACGATACCAGTAAGCTGGAGTCCATTCGTACCCTTGCCGGAAAGCTCGGTTGGTATAAGGAAGTCCTCGTATGGTTTATTGGAATTTATATGAAATTTCTCTGCGGAAGTGACCCGGGCAGCAATATGCATTGTTCCCCCAGGAGTCACAGAAGCATAAGATAGAAAAACTTTCAGCGCTATTTTACCTTCAGCCTGAGCCATGACAGCCGGACTGAATAAAAGAGCCAGAATGAGAAACAGATATGATTTTTTCAGCAGTTGATACATCAGTTACTTTCTCCATCCTTGAACTATCGGGATACGTCGTCCATACCCGAAAGCTTTTTTAGAAACACGCAGTGCGGGAGCCGCCTGCTTTCTTTTAAACTCATTAAAATCAACCATTCTAAGAACCCTCTTTACGAGCTCAGGATTACCGATACTTTCAGAAATTTCTTGAAATTCCTTATTCTCTTCAAGATACATTCTCAGGATTGTATCCAGCACATTGTATGGTGGCAGAGAATCCTGATCGGTCTGATTTGGTTTTAATTCAGCCGATGGTGCTTTCTCAATAATTTCATTGGGAATCACCTCCCTGCTCCGGTTGATGTAACCACATATCCGGTACACATCGGTTTTGTATACATCAGCGATTACGGCAAGCCCTCCGCACATATCACCATATAGTGTTGCATAACC
>JAEXTR010000061.1 GCA_023406915.1 Bacteroidota bacterium | reverse complement strand
ATGATACATTGCTAAGGAGTATTGCTGATGCCTGTGATGTAATAACGCTTGAAAATGAATTTATTGATGCTGAAAGGCTTCATTTTCTGGAATCACTCGGCAAAAAGGTTTTTCCCTCCTCAAAAACAATAGGATTGATTCAGGATAAGTTTGTTCAAAAAAGAACCCTAGCACGAAAGGGCATTCCTGTTCCGAAGTTTATGGAAATAAAAGGAGCCGGTGATTATCTCCGTGCTGCAAAACAGGTTGGCCTTCCATTCTTACTGAAAAGCAGAAAAATGGGGTATGACGGATACGGCAACGCAACTGTTTTTACACAGAAAGATTTCTCTGATACCATTGCACGTTTACAGGAACGCAATAGCGCACTGATGGGGGAGTCATTTGTAAATTTTAAAAAGGAACTTGCCATCATGGTGGTAAGAACCAAAAAGGAAACTTGCGTATACCCAGTAGTGGAGAGCATACAGGAAAATCACATTTGCAAAAAGGTCATTGCTCCGGCTGCCATCACACCTGCAATAGCTGCATCCGCAACTGATATAGCCGTTGCGGCAGTTGAGGCGGTAAATGGGTATGGGATTTTTGGTATTGAGCTGTTCCTGACTCAGAATGGTGAGTTATTGCTGAATGAGATGGCACCAAGACCACATAATACGGGACATTATACAATTGATGCCTGTGTAACATCGCAATTTGAAAACCATATCCGCAGCGTACTTGACCTGCCACTGGGATCATGCGGAATGACACATAAGTCAGCAGTGATGATCAATCTGCTCGGGAAAAGAGAAGGTGCTGGAATACCCACGAACTATCATGAGGCATTAGCTGATCCGGGAACGCATCTGCATGTATATGGCAAGGCTTCATCAAGACCTGGCAGGAAGATGGGGCATATCACTGTAACAGGCAAAAGCCGGGATAACTGCATGATGAGGGCAGAAAATGCTGCGGCAATAACCGATTTGTGATGTATCAGGTTTATTATTTGTCAATTGATCATACACGGAATAATGAATTATGGAGTTGAAACCGAAAGTTGGTGTAATTATGGGGAGCAATTCAGATCTTCCCGTGATGCAGGATGCAATTGCTATCCTAAAAGAATTTCAGGTGCCGTTCGAGGTGAAAATTATTTCTGCGCACCGGACGCCTGAGTTAATGGCTGACTATGCCTCCTCCGCTCACCGTCGCGGCATTCGCGTAATCATCGCAGGCGCGGGTGGAGCGGCTCATCTGCCTGGTATGACAGCGGCGTACTCACCACTTCCCGTTATCGGTGTGCCAGTCAAACTGAAAACCCTTGAAGGACTTGATTCACTGCTGTCGATTGTACAGATGCCAGGCGGAGTACCGGTTGCAACTGTTGGTGTCAATCAGGCAAAGAATGCAGGATTGTTAGCGGTTCAGATACTATCAACGAAGGAAAAAGCACTTAGACTGAAGATGATTGATTATAAGAAGTCATTAGAAAGTCATGTTATAGAAATGAAAACGGCATTAAATGAATAAACGGCACACTTATTGATAGAAATTTCTTTTTATTATTTTTTTCCTCTTATTGCTTGCGTTTAAAGGAAAAAAACTATAAAATGACATAAGAATTTTTTGCGATATGCAAAAATTCTCCTCTTGAGATGAGACCCGCAAAATTTCGGGCAGAGAATTTGCGGTAATGATGAAACTGAAAACTCTTGAAACATATAAATAACTCAATCTCAATAACCTATTAAAGGAGTCATAATGCGTAATTTATTCGCTATCGTTCTCTTGGTTACCCTTGTTGGTTATACTTTTGCGCAGGAAAACGCAAGAAATAATCAACCCCGCGTTATCAATCCCAATAACCCAGTTGTCGTATTAGGTCCTGCAATCCAGGGTCCTGAAGGCAGCCTACTTGTTGAATCATTCGAAGGTACTTTCCCTCCGGCAGGATGGGCAAAGATTAGCCCAGACGGTGGAACCGGCTGGACAACCATCGTGGTAGGTACTACCCCATTCCCAGGATGGAACGGCGGTACTGCATTAGCACCTGTTGGTGGCGGAACTCAGACAGCATTAGCAACTTACACCACTGGTGGTGCAACTTCTAACGATCAATGGCTGGTTACAAAACAGATCACCAATATCCAGGCTAATGATACCCTGAAATTCTGGCTTCGTAAATTTGGTACATATATTGACAAGCTCGAAGTAAAAATCTCCACAACCGGTCAGACTACCCCTGCCTCATTCACCGCAACCCTCGCAACCCTGAACTTCACAGCAGCCGATTCTGGCGCAATGTTCTACAAATATCCTATCGGCAGAGTTGTTCCCGCAGGCTCAAACATTTACATCGGTTTCCGTGAAGTAGTTGCTGACAATATCAATGACGGCGCGCTCTTCCAGCTCGATATGGTAGAATTAGTTCCTGGTATCATTCCTGTTGAACTGGCTGCTTTTGCTGCAAAGGCAAACGGCAACACCGTTACCCTCAACTGGGCAACAGCTACCGAAACCAACAACCGTGGTTTTGAAATTCAGAAAAAGACCGGCAACGGTGAATTTGCTACTATCGGTTTTGTTGCTGGCAACGGAACCACCACTATCGGAAAAACCTACAGCTACACTGATAAAAATGTAAATGTTGGTACACATTCCTACAGACTCCGTCAGGTTGATCTTGATGGTACCTCAAGTTATTCAGGTATTGCCGAAGTGAATGTAGTTCGTCCGAACGTTTATGCAATGAATCAGAACTTCCCGAATCCTTTCAACCCTTCAACCGCAGTTAACTTCAGCCTCGCAGTTGATGGTAAAGTATCCCTGAAGGTTTTCAACGTTCTCGGTCAGGAAGTTGCTACTTTGGTTAATGGCGCAATGAGTGCTGGAAACCATACTGTAACATTTGATGCATCAAACCTGCAATCAGGTGTTTACTTCGCCCGGATCGAAGCCGCTGGCATCGATGGTAGCAGTTTCTCTTCAGTTAAGAAGATGATTCTGAACAAATAATCTGTTCTTTAGCAGATAGATTTTCAATCCGGCTCTGTTGAAAAACGGGGCCGGATTCGTGTTACTTACGACTCTCTAATGTTTTCTTAAATATAATTGTGTAATAAAAGAAATACAGGCTCAGATCATCACATTGTTGCCTGCTATGGTTATTATAACAAGTAAAATCTCAACAATCATTAACTAAACAGAGGTCATCACTATGAGAAAAATTCTTTCTCTTTTTGTAGTTATGATGGTCCTTGCAGTGACTGGTTATGCACAATATGCAGAACAAAGTCCATTGCTTGGTGGCATCAGAAACTCCAATCCTACAGAAGCAATGTGGGATGTGAAGTTTAACTACGATGCACAGGTAAAAACCGGAGCTCTCGGTAATGCTGGCGCATTGTATATTCATCCCCTTGGACAGATCTGGACTTCCCGCTGGGGTTCAGGATTGATTCACGTATGGAACCTGAGTGGAACCGTCGTTGACTCATTCACAACATCATTTACTGGCACAAGAAACATGTGCTTCAACGGTACTGAAGTGGTTCACGCCATTGGTACCGGAGTCCTCCAGAGAGTAAACCCGGTTACCCGTCAGACTGTTGGTACCGTTACCCTTCCTGCAGGCGTAACTGCAAGATTTATCAGCTACAATCCTGATGCTGATGGTGGTAATGGTGGTTACTGGGTAGGTAACTGGAATGCCGGCGCATTGAATTACTTCCTCGTAAGTAAGACAGGAACCCAGCTCTCTGTTATCCCAAATACTGCAATCACCGGCACCTACGGTGTTGCTTATGATAACTGGTCAGTCGGTGGACCTTACCTTTGGGTTTGGTCACAGGGCGCAGGCGCAGGCACCCCACAGAAGATCATTCAGGTATCGATTGCAACCGGTCTTCCAACCGGTGTTGAGCAT
>JAEXTR010000056.1 GCA_023406915.1 Bacteroidota bacterium | reverse complement strand
GTGTACAACAGGTACAACTCATCTCCGGAGGTTTTTCTGCCGAATATGGAAACGCTCAGGCAGGTGTTGTGAAAGTCGTTTTAAAAGAAGGAGCACCAAAGCTTTCCGGTGAAGCACGGGTGGAATTCCGCCCCCCCGGTCAGTACCACTTTGGTCCCTATGTCTACGATGAGAACAGTTACGAGTGGCAAAAGTGGGGAACACTCGATAAGTGGATGGCTAGAAAGACACAGGAGTCTTTTCTTCAGGATCTTGGGCTTGCAAATGGCAGATATGACTGGCTGTATCAAAAAATCAAAAACAATACAGCTAATGCAGAAGAAGCTGCCCTCTGGAATAATGTGCTTGACCGTGAAATTCGCTGGGCGTATGATACCTGGATCATGAATCATCGTCCTTCTGATGATAATCCGCTGGGCGTGTATGATTACCGTGATCGTGCCTATACCCGTTATATGGTAGGTCTTGGTGGACCATTAGGTAAGGACCCGAATAAATTAAAGTTCTTCTTCTCGGGTGAATACAAAGCAAATCCAACCAGACTGCCTACCGCAGAGCGGACTCAGGTTGCTCAGAACTATATCCTTAATGTCACTTATCAGCCAATAGCTAATCACAAAATTAAGGCAATGCTGAGTTATCAGAGTTACAAGGGAGGGATTTGGTCCGGATCAGAGGACATCAGATGGAGTGGTCTCGCATTTTCACCACCGTCAGCTTCATATAAATACTATGTAAATCTGGACCCTATCCGTACTGAACAGACTGTGGCACAAAGCCTTAACTATGTGTACACTATAGACAATAACTCATTTGCTGAACTGACCATCAATCATCAGAATGAAAAGTATGAACTTCCGTTCAGCTACCTTGCCGGTTATACTCAGGAAGTTGATCGCCTGGATAGTCTCTACGATAAAAATGGCGGCTCAGTTCTAAAGGCTGGTTCCTGGTGGGAATCAACCTATTTCCGTCAGCCAGATGCACTTTCGACTTTGTATTATCAGGATACCCGCACTGATCATTTCTCACTCATAATGGATTACACCAATCAGATTGTTTCTACAAACCTGATCAAGGCTGGGGTCAGAGTTTACTACTGGGATATGTTTAACAATGGAGTCAACTCCCGTTTTAAGGCGAACGCCCTGGTTGCAACAACCGGAATCGCAGAGTATTACCGTGCCTATCCCTATAATATAGCTTTTTATCTGCAGGATAAGATGGAATACTCCGGAATGGTGGCGAATATAGGTGTCAGGGTGGAAGCTTACAACTTCCAGTCACAGGTACCCGTCGATCTTTTTAATGTGCCATACCTTGGTACAGAAGGTCCGCAGGGTGGTGAACCGGATACGAAGAATTCCGAGACCCAGTATATTGTTCTCCCAAGAATTGGTCTTTCGTTCCCAATTGGAGAAACTACGGCTTTCAGAATTCAGTATGGTCATTTTTCTTCGATGCCAACATTCAGTAATGCTCTCTCAAGCCGTTCTTTCAGGGGATGGTCTGGCAGGGGCAATCCGAATCTCGATCCTAAAAAGACTATTCAGTATGAATTTGGTTTGCAGCAGATGCTGGATGAATCGCACCGATTAGATATTGCGCTCTATTATAATGACCGTGTGACCCAGATTGGGCTTCTCCGGTTGGCATCATTTACCGGCAGTACTACAAATCTTCCAGTAGGGTATACTTCTGACAACATACCGCTTTACCGGTACACAACATTTGCCAATAATACGTTTGGCGCATCACTTGGTCTCGAAGTGACATTTGAGAAGGTTATTTTTGATAACTGGTCTTACCGCCTGAGTTATAGCCTCTCACAAACTACCGAAGGAAACTATGGTCCTGAAACCATTTACCCTGGCGGAACCAAGAATATCCAGTTAAGGAACTATACCGGAGAATTTCTCTCTGGATCTGACCGCACGCACAACTTCCGCGCAGTAGTTCAGTATGCATTCAAGCAGGGTGAGGGCCTGGAAATCTTAGGTTTCAGACCCTTCGAGAATACGGTGATTGCACTCTCGTATTCTGCTCAGTCTGGTGTGCCTTTTACCTATATCACTGATTTTGATTTGAAGGATATTGTGAACAACCGAAGATACCCGTTGGAATCAAATTTTGACCTGAACATAACTAAGAATGTCAGTCTTGATTCCTACAGACTTGTACTCGGTATTCGTGTCATGAATCTATTTGACAATAAATGGTTGACACCTGTTTCGAATCAGGATCTTATTGACCTGATCGAGTATGGAACCACGGTTGCAGACCCTGGTGTCGATCCATTGCGTATCAGTCATATTGCCGCCCCTTTCAAGGCGTTCAGAAATGTTCCGCGTCAGATATTCTTCACAATCGGTTTTGGTTTTTAACAGATAAATGAAATTACCTATGAAGCTATTAAAAGTCTTTCTCTTTATGTTGGTTCTTATACTAAGCAGTCAGATGATTACGATTGCTCAGGTTGAGGCACCCCTACTCATCTTTAAGCGTGGGGTAGTGTGGCACTCTTTATCCTATGCGAAATCTGGTCCGACCTATAATAACTGGGCGCAGACAGGTCCCGGTCTTGATTGGCCAGGTTTTGATATCTCATGGATCAATGAGGATATTGGGGGATCGCCGTCACATCTTTCAACCGGCGGTTTCTGGATTGGAGCAAAAAGGTCTAAAGATTCTGTGCTGACTGTTGAAGACTGGGCAATGTACGCTGGTTCGGTTGCTAATGATGTCACAGCAAAATATACAATAAAAACACATCGTCACCTTTATAAGAGTGGCGGAAACAATTGGCTAAAGCTGAATCCTTCAACCGGAGAAGAAGTTATCGAATCGGTGTGGGAATACAACCCACTGTTCTTCCAGGAACGGGGCTCTGAAAGCCAGTTACCTGTACGAGTAACCCGCAGGGCGCATGTATGGAGCGGTTCAAAAAAAGATGAAAACTATATTATCTATACCTTTGTCATAAAAAATATCTCCGATGAGATTAAACAGCTCTACCCGACCAGAACGGTGAGTGATACGATGTACTCAACCAATCTGCTGTTTACATATGGTATCCATGTTAACTCAAGATCGCAGCGAGTCCTGTTTCCACAGGAATCCTCGGGAGCACGGAACTCAAAAGTAAACTTTGACTTTGCCAACCGGATGATGATAGCTGAAAGCTACGACTACGGATTCTCCCAGTCCCTCGGCAAGGTCGTTAATGGGACTCCATCAGGCGAATATCTCGCTCCAGGCGCTGTAGGTTTTAAACTCCTGTATTCATCTCCCGATAGCTCGGGAAGGGCGTCGCGCGTAGATCTCAATCGAATCGGCTGGACACAGGCTGATAATAGTCTTGATCTCTCTGGTCCTTTTACCGGCGTTTCCGGAACACTGGAAACCCGTTATAGTGTCGTTTCTAATCCAAAACTTGCCTACAGGTATGTCGGTTTCCCCAATAATCTCACTGATACGACGTTTATGCGGAGTTCACGGAAATGGTCGCTGATGTCCATAGGTCCATGGACACTGAAGCCAGGTGATTCGATCGTACTTGCGTATGCTGAGGTTATGGCTGGTATGGATTATAAACTGGCGATTGATAAAAATGTAACGCCAACTGTTATTTACAATGAGAGTTTCAGGCGTGCATTTAAGAATGCGTATGAGCGTGCACA
>JAEXTR010000382.1 GCA_023406915.1 Bacteroidota bacterium | reverse complement strand
ACCTGGTGTTGCCTGATGCCCAAGGTTAAGCGATTCTGCAATCTTCTTTATCCCGTCTTCGACTCCGGCACCACCATGCGCACCGGGGTGAAAATTCATGCAAGGAATACCTAACCGTTCACACCGCTTCAGTTCTTCAAGGAATGCCTGCCGTGATTTTCTCAAGAGTTCATCATCCATTGCACAAAGGTTAGTGAGGTAGGAGTTGTGGGACACCACAAAATCTAATCCCGCATCCTTTGCAGTTTCCCTGAAAAGCATAGCTTCGGCATCATCGATGGGTTTCCCTTCCCACCGATTATTGTTCTGGGTGAATATCTGCATTGCGTTAAACCCGAGCTTCTGCGCCAGCGGTACGGACTTCGTGACACCTCCGTTGATAGAGGTATGTGCGCCAAGCAATTGCCCGCTCTTACGAATTCTTTCTGAAAGGGGGGTGTTCATTTCTTTCTTCTCCTACAATGCTGAATCAGGTTTTGCATACGGCAGTCTGCTGATACGCCTGGTGGAATGGTAACTGTCCAGTCCACTCACCGTGATGACGCCCGCACACTCCAGATCCAGGTAACCATCCTCTGCAAGACATGAATCGGGAAAAATGACTTCCATAATCTCTCCAATCAGCAGTACCGTCTGATTGGCACTAATCAGATGCTCCTCCGCATACTTCAGACCGATTTTTACAGGTGATGCAAGCACATACGGGGCAGGGATTGTTTTCCTGTACTCCTCCGTCAAACCACATTCAACAAACTCTGACACTCCGTCATCAAACCGCGCTGAGGTCTTGTGTGCAGCCTTATATATTTTTTCTGTGATGTGGTTCAGTGTGAAATAACCTGTCTCTTTGATATTCTGGTAGGTATGCCTTGGCACACTCAGGGGACGGAAGAGTATTCCCATCAGGGCGGGATTGGCTCCGATATGCATCACAGAACTGAAAATCGCAGCGTTGGTAATCCCTGCTGCATTCACGGTTCCCACCAGCGTACCCGGTTTAAATCCGGGAAGTGAATTGACAAACGCAGCTCTTTTTCTTACCTCATATCGTGCTATTGCTTCAGCGGTTACAATCATTTCTTATCCTTTCAGGGTAGTATCATCACGCAAAATCTCAGCTATCGATGCTTCGTAGCTTTGCCGTTGTATGCCTAATGCATCCAGCTTTCCTGTGTCCATCGATACATCAGCAACCTGTGGCAAGCCCGTAATGCTGGTGATGGAAACAGGTTCAATCAGTCCCTTGTCAAATCCCCCAAGTTCACACAACACTTCTGCCATGTCCACGCGGGATAACCGCTCCCTTCCGCCAAAGTTGATAATTTCTCCTTTTACCTGAATGCTCAAAAGTTGGCGGATTATCCGCGCTGCTTCCTTCAGCGCCAGCGGAGTCTTATACTGATCAAAAAACAATCGGGAAGGCACGCCTTTTTTCATGCGCTCATACATCTCACTGAAATGGTGGGTGGTATGGTTCAGACTCAAACCGAAGAGCAGGGCAGTGCGCAGGATAATGTAGTTATCAAAGGTGTTCTTAATCTTTATTTCCCCCATCAGTTTCGATTCAGCATACAGTGAGAGCGGCACCAGTTTCGCATCTTCCTTCAACATACTTCCCCGGTACCCGGCATACACCAGATCCGTGGAGGTATAGATCAGCTTTGCACCATACTCATCACACAACCTCGCAATGATCTCAGTACCACGCACATTTGTGTCGTAAACTACGGCAGGGGGTAATAGCTTCGCATCTGCATTGTCCGCAATGGCAGCCGTATGCACAACCGTATCAGGTCTGAAGTCATTGAATACGCCCCGTATCACAACTTCATTGCGGATATCTGCATTTATGTTGGGAAAATCAACTATATTTCCTTTTTTCGTGTTGTATAAACAGAGAATTTTGAAGGCAGGGCTCAGCTCTGCATTCAGGTACTGTCCGAGTAATCCGGAAGCTCCGGTGATTAGTACATTCATGGCAAGTTAAGTTTATTGAAACAAAATAGGTAATCCCCTCCTATAAGAGGGTAGAACAAGAATTCCTGCTAATATGTTCGTGAAAGGTAACAAAAGCGGTTTGAATATGCGAATCTTTCTCCTCATCCTGACCATCCTGGCATCTGCTGAAATTGCAGCTCAGGATAAATACATTGTTTTTTTTACTGATAAGGGAACCGGTTCAGAAATTGTAGTTCCGGGCACTCAGGCGTATCATGATGCAGTGTCATCGATTTCAGACGCCAGCATCGAAAGAAGAATCCGCACGATGGGTGAGCAGTATGTCACCATTGAGGATGTCCCGGTTAACAATGGGTATATCTCTGGTATCGAATACTTCGGTGTGCGGGTCCGCCATAAGCTGAAGTGGCTCAACGCCGTCTCCTTTACAGGTTACCAGCCGCAGGCAGATGCTATTGGCAGACTTCCGTATGTTTCCTCTGTGCGGAAGGTCCGCACTCTGACAGATAAAAACCGCATCCTGGCACGGGAAGATTTACGCTATATCCCAACGCAAAAAACCGGGAGCAGCTATCTTCGCTACGGTCTTAGTGAAAAACAACTTTCCCTCAGTGACGTGATTCAGGTACACCGGCTTGGCTTCGCCGGCAGACATGTGCGCATCGGTGTGCTTGATACCGGCTTCGACTGGAAACGCCACGAATCCCTCCGGCATATCAACGTGCTTGGTGAGCGTGATTTTGTGTTCGGTGATGACGTTACTGCTGATGAGTCCGGCGACCGTAAGGGACAGGATTCACATGGCACAGCAGTGCTTTCTGCCATTGGTGGCTATAAAGAAGGGCACCTGATCGGTGCTGCCTATAATGCATCCTTTATCCTTGCAAAAACAGAAGACGTCCGGAGTGAAACCCATGTTGAGGAAGATAACTACGCCGCTGCCCTTGAATGGATGGACAGTATCGGCGTGGATATCACTACCAGTTCTCTTGGCTATACGAATTTTGATTCCTCATCTTACACCTACGAGAACATGGATGGCAAGAGCACAATCGTGACCCGTGCCGCTGAGATCGCATTCAAGCGCGGTATATTTACCCTGACCGCTGCTGGTAATCAGGGAGACGACGCATGGTACTACATCAATGCCCCCGCAGATGGCGTGTTCATCACGGCAGTCGGTGCGGTGTATCCTTCCGGTGAACTCGCTTCATTCAGTTCGCGCGGACCAAGTTATGATGGCAGGATCAAGCCCGATGTATCAGCAATGGGCGTCGCCGTGTATGGCGCTGCTTCCGGCACAACAAATGAGTATGAATACAACAATGGTACATCCCTTTCAACACCTATCGTTGCAGGGATCACGGCACTTCTCCTCTCGGTGCATCCGCATCTTACAAATCTTCAGTTGCGTCACCTCCTGAAGGAGACAGCCTCACAGGCTGATGAACCGGATGTAGAGCTGGGGTATGGTATTGTTTCGGCTTACAATGCAATCCGCTTCCCGAACATGGAACTGAAACCGGATAGCTCATATCGCCTGCATCTGTTCTCGGATGATAATCTGAAGGGTGCACTCCCTGAAGCCGTCTTTGCAGGTGAGAATCAGGAAACGCAAGAAGTAGAGTTTATTCGTCAGCATGACGATGAGCGCCGCTATCAGCTTTCAATACCGCAATTCAGGATTGGTGAAAGAGTATTTCTTTCCATCCGTAAAGGGAACGAAATCACCCGCTACGCAATGGTGTATGGTGATCCGAATATTATTGCCCTGCCGGATGAGGGTACTCCCGCACTTCCTGAAGTCAGCCTCGACTTTGACAGACCCGCAGAAGTGGTGGTCTCCATAGCCGACCGTAATGGAAAGCCGCTTAGCCAGATTTCCTCCTTTGAAAGCAAGGAAGGTACCACAAACATTGTCCTGAAGGAATCTGATGTTGCATCCCTCTCACCGGGGATTTACTTTATCTCTGTTTCTGTGGATGGACAACTCTTCATGATGAAACGCTTTGTGATCTGAGGTGACCGTGAACGCAGAACATATCGAATCAATTATTCTTGAAGCCGACAAATTTTCCGGCGGTAGTATGAAAGAAGCTGCCGATACCCGACTCTTTGCACTTGCCATCTTCACTGAAGGGGGGCAGGAGGCATTTGAAAAACTGGCGTTCGATGCAAAATATGCTGTTGGGCTTTTCCGTGCCATGCAGCGTTCAGCTGAAATCAGCGGCAACACGCAGGTGGTTGCATCGCAGGTGCAGCAGATGGCGGATGATTTTACAAAGACCATGAGCAGCCTCCGTGAACGTCTTGAAGGGTGCCTTACTGCTATGGATGAGACTGATGCAGCACCATTGCGGGAAAAGTATCTTGCATTGCATGGTGATGCACTCCAGCAGTTTATGACGTTGTTGGGTGACTTCGATATCGTGAAGAAATACCTGAACGCACAAAAGCGGAATTAGGCAAAGTCCTTTGAGGGGAGCAACATCGTTTCTTTTGAGCGGATAACCGCTCCGCTTCCGGCAGTTGCGTTCACAAAGTCAGGTTCAGTTCTGTTGGTAATCTCGTCCGGAAGATAGGTGGTGAGCTTTGCCTCATCATCAAATGATGAAGCTGCAATTCTGATGTTGTGTTTGTGCAGCAGACTCAGTACATTCCCGTAATATGCAGGCGGAAATGAGAATATCACTTCCCGGGCAACGGTCAGGTCACTGATCGTTGCTGCGGCAAGCGCCTGTTCAGCTGCAGAAAAATAGGCAACCCCGAGGGGACCTACCCCCAGCTTGGTGCCTCCGTAGTACCGTACCACTACGATCATCACATTGGTAAGGTCATAATGCAGGATTGCATTCAGAATCCGCTTCCCTGCCGTACCGGCAGGTTCTCCGTCATC
Organism: Bacteroidota bacterium; assembly: GCA_023406915.1. Taxonomy (GTDB): domain Bacteria; phylum Bacteroidota; class Ignavibacteria; order Ignavibacteriales; family Ignavibacteriaceae; genus JAEXTR01. The sequence continues at coordinate 9,125 of JAEXTR010000382.1, read as the reverse complement.
CGAAAACTTTTCGCTGCCGGTGTTCAGCTTCCAGGCATAGCAGTGGTGCGTTGCGTCGAAGTATTTCTTCTTCAGCACTGCAAGATGTTCGGCTGCGTCATCTTCGCTGCCAATCGGGTAGGCAAAAGCAAGGAACTCAGAACTCTTTTCCTTGTACACAGCTTCGGTTGTTTGGGTGATGGTCTTGAATTGCATCAGAATTTTTTACAATAATCTATTTGATTTTCAAACAGGTACTAACTAAACTACTAATTTAAATAAATTTGATTTATCCCCTGTGGAACAAGAGAAAATAATTATCCGCGGTGCGCGGCAGCATAACCTGAAAAACATCGATGTGGAAATCCCCCGGTTCTCCTTTACGGTGATTACCGGGCTTTCCGGCTCAGGGAAGTCCTCCCTCGCTTTCGATACCATTTATGCTGAAGGGCAGCGGAGGTATATCGAATGCCTCTCAGCCTATGCACGCCAGTTCCTCGATCAGCTCGAAAAGCCCGATGTGGATTATATTGAAGGGCTCAGCCCTGCCATTAGTATTGAACAGAAGGTAACAGGGGGAAATCCCCGCTCAACCGTTGGCACGGTAACCGAGATTTATGACTACCTCCGCCTGTTGTACGCACGCGCCGGACTGGCACACTGCTACAATTGCGGCGATCCCGTCACAAAGCAATCCTCCGCCCAGATTCTGGAAACAATAAAACGAGACTATAAGGACACCCAGATTACCGTTCTTGCCCCAGTTGTGCGCGGCAGGAAAGGTCATTACCGTGAACTCTTTGAAGAGATCCAGTCTGAAGGTTTCTCCCGTGTCCGCGTGGATGGTGAGACCGTAACACTTACCTCTGGCTATCAGGTTGACCGTTACAAGCTCCATAATATTGAAATTGTTATTGATAAACTGAAGATTACCGGAAAGCACGATAACCGCCTGATTGGTTCTGTGGAGGTTGGGCTCTCCCATGGTAATGGTGTCCTCCTCATCACGGATGGTGAGCGGGAAGCCGTCTTCAGCAGAAACCTTGCCTGCGGAAAATGCGGCATCAGTTATCAGGAGCTTGCCCCTAACTCATTCTCATTTAACTCAAAGTATGGCGCATGCCAGGATTGTGATGGCCTTGGGGAAAAGAAGGCTTTTGATATCAATCTGATCATCCCTGACAGCAGTAAAACGATCAGGGAAGAAGGTATCGCTGCACTCGGTAAACCCCGTACGGTATGGATTTTTACGCAGCTGGAAGCAGTGGCGCAGCATTTTGGCTTCACCTACGATCAGCCAATCAGTTCCCTCACAAAGGAACAGCTTGATGTGATTCTGTATGGCTCAAAAGAGAAAATCCCCTTTGTTTACAAATACAGCTCCGGGCGCACCACCACCTATCAGCATAAATTTAATGGTGTGATCGCCTATCTTGACAACATCTTTGCGACTACCACTTCACCAAAAATACGTGACTGGGTGGAATCATTTATGCACACTGCTGTATGCCCCACCTGCAATGGCGGCAGACTCAACCGCGAAGCCCTTTCCGTAACCTTTAATGGTAAAAACCTCAACGAGGTCACCAATCTATCTATCGGGCGCGCAGCACAATTTTTTGAAGGTGTCAAACTCTCTGGCAATGAGGAAATTATCGCCAAACCGGTACTGAAGGAAATCCTTTCACGGCTCAACTTCCTTTTGAATGTGGGGCTGGAGTACCTCACGCTCAACCGCAGTGCACGCACGCTGTCAGGGGGTGAATCGCAGCGTATTCGTCTTGCAACCCAGATCGGCACCCAGCTTGCAGGCTGCCTCTATGTGCTTGATGAACCGAGTATCGGTCTACACCAGAGCGATAATGTGAAACTGATACAATCTCTGAAGAAACTCCGGGACCTCAATAACACCATCATCGTAGTTGAGCACGACCGGGAAACTATTGAAAGTTCCGATTACCTGGTAGACCTCGGACCCCGAGCAGGTGAGCATGGAGGTGAGGTTATGGCATCAGGTATAACGCATAAGCTCCTGCGGAACGGAAGTGCTGAATCCCTGACGCTGGACTACCTTGCACAACGGAAGCACGTGTACGAAGAAAAACCCCGGCGTACCGGTATCGGGCACAGTCTGAACCTCTCGGGTGCAACCGGCAACAATTTGACGGGTGTGAATCTTTCCATCCCGCTGGGTACGCTTACTGCGATTACTGGTGTCAGCGGATCAGGAAAATCATCACTGATCAATGAAACCCTGGTGAAGTACCTGATGAAGAAGTATTTCCAGTCCAAGGTGGTGCCATTGCCATTTGAATCCGTTGAAGGGCTGGAGCACATCGATAAAGTTATTGAGATCGACCAGGCACCGATCGGTAGAACGCCCCGTTCAAATCCTGCAACATATACCGGGCTGTTCACCTATATCAGGGACCTCTATGCGCAGCTCCCAGAATCGAAGATGAGAGGGTACGCCGTCGGGCGTTTCAGCTTCAACGTGAAAAGCGGCAGATGCGAGGCGTGCGAAGGTGACGGGCTCAAGAAAATTGAAATGAATTTCCTGCCTGATGTGCACATCACCTGCGATGTGTGCAACGGGAAACGCTACAACCGGGAAACTCTTGATGTTATGTACAAGGGGAAATCAATCTCCGACGTGCTGGATATGACCGTGGAAGAGGCTTTTACCTTTTTTGAGGAAATGCCCCGCATTCGCAGGAAGCTGAAATCCCTCCTCGAAGTTGGACTTGGCTACGTGAAAATCGGTCAGCCTGCCACCACCCTCTCAGGCGGTGAGGCGCAGCGTGTAAAACTCGCTACCGAACTCAGTAAAGTCAGCACCGGCAAAACGATATACTTCCTTGATGAACCCACTACGGGACTCCACTTTGATGATGTGCGCGCACTGCTGGATGTGCTCAACAAGCTGGTGGACAAGGGAAACACGGTGGTGATTGTTGAACACAACCTTGATGTCATCAGGGCTGCCGACTGGATCGTTGATCTGGGCCCCGGTGGCGGAGAATACGGCGGCTCCATCGTAGCTGTTGGAACCCCGGCAGATATTATGAAACATGAGTCCTCCCTGACCGCAGAATACCTCAGGCGGGAACTCAACGCTTTTGCATCGTAAAAAGAAAGTGACACGACTATGAAAAAGACAACGACAACCAGGAAATACCGCAGTGATATGAATGAAAAGATCCTGAACTCAGGATTCCGCGATTATCAGAAATTCTTCGCCCTTGATAATAAGGCATACGTGGATGGGGCGCTTCCCGCAAAGACGAAAGAGCTGATGGGGCTTTCTGCCTCCATGGTGCTCCGTTGCAATGATTGTATTTTTTACCACATTGACCGCAGCATTCAGGAAGGTGCCACCCGTGAGGAACTGATGGAGACCTTTAACATCGCCCTCATCGTTGGCGGTTCTATTGTGATCCCGCATCTCCGTTTTGCATTTGAAATGATGGACGAAATCTTCAACGAAATGAAAGAGGATGGAACTCCGAATGAACAGTGAAGAATTGATCGTCCTGGTGCCCGGCGCTATCATCACCGCCGATGCACATGATACTATTTTACGTAAGCACGCAGTCGTGATCCGCAATGGAGTGATTGATGCCATCACGCCTCTGAATCAGTTTGTGATTCCCCCGGGCTGTGAACTCATTATGGCTAACCACCTCACCCTGATACCAGGTTTTATCCAGACGCATATTCATCTGTGTCAGACCCTCTTCCGTGGTATGGCTGATGACCTTGAATTACTTGACTGGCTTCAGCTCCGCATCTTCCCGTATGAGAACGCCCACAACTCTGCATCGCTCCGTGCATCCGCTCAGCTTGGTTTGTGTGAACTCCAGATGGGAGGGACAACCACACTGCTGGATATGGGGACGCTCCGCCATCAGGAAACCATTTTTGAAGAGCTCACCTACTCAGGTATCCGCGCCTTTGCCGGAAAGTGCATGATAGACCGTAACGATCTGTTCCCTGCGTTCACTGCCACCACAAAGGATGAACTCACCTATACCCACGAACTTGCAAAGTCGTTTCACAACACCGAGGGCGGCAGGATCAAATATGGATTTGCACCAAGGTTTGTGCTATCGTGTACGCCTGAGCTCCTGACCGAAACAAAAGGGATGATGAAGGATTTCGAAGGAAGTCTGTACCACACCCACTCTTCCGAGAATAAGGGAGAGATTGAGGAAGTACGCCGCCTGTTCGGCAAAGAGAATATCAGAGTCTTTGAAGACCTCAGCATCCTTGATGAACATACCGTACTGGCGCACTGTGTTCACCTCAACGAAGAGGAGAAGCAGTTGATGGAGACCTCCCGTGCTGCTGTGGCACATTGTCCGTCATCCAACATGAAGCTTGCATCCGGGTTTGCACCGATACCAGAATATCTCCAGCGAGGTATCAAGGTGTCACTCGGTGCCGATGGTGCGCCGTGCAACAACACCCTCAGCGCATTCACTGAGATGCGTCTGGCAGGCGTTATCCATAAGCCACGTTTCGGACCAACGGCAATGGATGCCAAAACCGTGTTCCGCCTTGCCACAATAGACGGAGCGAAAGCCCTCAATATCGAACACGAAACAGGCAGTATCGAAATTGGCAAAAAGGCAGATCTCGTCCTCATTGATCTGAATGGAATCACTCATCCGATTCATGATGAAGACACTGCCCTCTATTCAAGGATTGTGTATTCCTCCGCCCTGGATGATGTCCGCTTCGTGATGATCAACGGTGAATGGGTTGTGCGCGAAGGCGTCTCTCTGAAATACGATGTAGAAGAACTCCGCGCAAACGCCGCAGCTGAACTAAAAGCATTACTGGGCAGAGTCTGATATGGAAAAACAGAAGATCATTTTCGCCTCCCGCAACAGAGGGAAGGCAAAGGAAGTGAACGCCATTTTAGGCGCTGAGAAATATGAAGTCCTTACACTGCACGACTTTCCTGATATCCCCGAAATCGAGGAAACCGGAACCACCTTCTATGAAAACGCTGTTATAAAGGCAAAGGCGGTGTATGAACTACTCCGAACTCCTGTGATTGCTGATGATTCAGGCTTATGCGTGGATCAGCTTGGCGGCGCACCCGGCGTGTATTCTGCCCGGTTTGCCGGCAAGGATGCAGGGGACAAGGCAAACACGCAGAAGCTATTGAAGGAGCTTACCGGAAAACCGGTACCTCATCCGGCTAAGTTCGTCTGTTGTGCGGTGTACTATGACGGTAACCGTCTCATCTCCGCAGATGGAGAGATACACGGTGAGATCATCCCCACTCCGCGGGGTACAGGAGGCTTCGGATTTGATCCGGTCTTTTTACCCACAGGCAGAACAGAGACCATGGCAGAACTGGCACCGGAGGAGAAAAACAGTATCAGCCACCGTTTCCGTGCTTTCGACCGTCTGACAAAACTTTTGGAATCAACTGAGCATCAATGAAATCATTACTTGTAACCCTGCTGCTGACCGCTTCTTTCTTCATCCTGAATGGCTGTAAGGAAGCTATCGTCGTTCCCGCATCCGAACCAGAACGCATCACGGTGCCCGTGGTGCAGGGGTCATATTACATCTATTCGGTTGACTCTGCATATTCCGGCGCATCCACCGGCAGGCTTTCAGTCAATTTTACAGGCTCCACCCTGGTGGAAGGCACCCCCTACATCACAGGTGTTGACACCGTTCAGGATGGGACTGTACAGAATTATTATCTCCGTACCTCTCAATCAGGTGTGTACGCCTATGTGGATACCACTGGATTTGGCGCACTTATTCCCGATACGTTGAAGCGTTTCGTAACCGTTGATAAGGAGCTCACACTCCTTTCCCAGCCCTTCTTCCCAAATAAAACCTGGAACGCTTACAAGCTGATCGTGCTGAACCTTTCCATCATCAGCCTGAAGGGGGAGTACCTGCGGACAGAGAAAGCCGCGATGCAACTGAACGGCATCACCGACACAGTTACGGTGCACCATTGCCGGTATAACCTTACGGTGAACCTGATTGATTCTGTGATGACCTATACCGCTGAGGTTGGATTTGCAGATAAGATCGGTATTGTGACGATGGAGGGGAGTGAGTTTCTGCTCCAGTTTATGAAAGGGATCCGTGTTGCCACAGCAGGCAATGATACCCGCATAAAGGCACGACTGATAGAGTATACCCCAATTCTTTATACTACCAAATAACTATTTTGTGGCGATGACCACCTGCGCAATCCCGAAAGTAAGTGGATGCGCTTCCACATGTTTGAAACCTGCCTCCTGCAGTAACTGAGGCAGGTTCACCTTCCGGTCAAACTCCTCAACTGAATCCGGCAGATACTGATAGGCATCCGGATGCTTCGATACAAACCTTCCAAGAAATGGCAATATCCGCTTAAAGTAAAACCGATACCCTGCTTTCACAAGAGGATTCGAAGGCATCCTGAATTCAAGGATTGTTGCCTTCCCGCCTGGTTTTAATATCCGGTGAAATGATGCAAATGCAAGGGGTAGATCATAAAAATTCCTTACTCCGAATGCGACTGTGATATTCGTAACTGATGCACCCTTCAGGGGAATATGCTCAGCAACCATCTGAACACTTTTCCCGGTGATCCAATCTGATTTCTTCTGAAACAACGTCAGCATATTGTATGATACATCTGCCCCGAATATGGAGGTTACACCCATCTTCCGTGCCTCGATGGAAACATCCCCCGTACCACATGCAATATCAAGCAGTATTGCGCCAGGCTGGAATCTGGTAAGTTTTAGTGCCTTCCTGCGCCAGTACACATCGGTACCGCCGCTTAATACACGGTTCAGCAGGTCATAGCGGTGAGCTATGGCATCAAACATTGACTGGACTTGTTCTTTCTTTGCGTTCATATACTTTCGTTACTATCTCTTATTGGTAACCGATCTTTACGGAAAAAGATTCAAGAATGGCGTAACCGTTCTGCAAAGAAGCGGGCTAGGGTTTTGAATTCTTCCTCGGTCAGTTCTTCGGCGCGCCTGCCGAGGTCGATGGGGGAGTCACTCTGATCACAACTGCCGAGGTCACTCTCCTTAAAGGCGTTCCGCATTGTCTTCCGCCGTTTGGAGAATGCCGCCTTCACCACCCTGATATACAGCCGGTCATCCGGATCATTCTCAAGTCTTGGTTTAAAGACCAGGTTGATCACTGCAGAAGTAACCTTCGGTTTCGGGAAAAACACAATCGGTGACACCTTGAATGCGATTGTGGGCGTTGCAAATGCCTGCAGCAGTACGGACAAAATGCCGTATTCCTTCGTGCGGGGTTTTGCAATAATGCGCTGTGCAACTTCATACTGGATGAGGAATGTAGCATCCCGGACCACATCACGGTTTTCCATCAGTCTGAAAAAGATTGGCGAGGTGATATTATACGGTATGTTTCCCACCACGCGCATCTTCCCGCGGCTGATGAAAGGGGCAAGATCGGTTTTCAAAAAATCCTGATTGATGAGATGGGCTGCCGGGTAATCTGCTTTCAGTTGGTCGATGACCCTGGTATCAATTTCCACGAGTGTCAGTCCGGTGACACGTTCATACAAAAAGGCGGTTAATGCCCCTTCGCCGGGTCCGATTTCGATGAGGTTATCATCAGGCTGCGGATCAATCAAGTTGAAGATTTTTTGCAGAATATTTCTATCTTGCAGATAGTTCTGGCCAAATTTCTTCAAAGGTTTGATATGGTGTTCCGGCATAGTATCAGTTCAGAATGTTGAATAAAAACGAAGCTTCAATTTACGATATTTTACAGAAAGGCACCCTTTTGGCGACTGAAGATTTCATTATCAGTATCGATATGGGCGGCACAAAAATGCTTGCTGCTGCCGTCAATCCGCAGAAACAGATCTTTGCCCGGATGAAACGAGCCACGAATGTGGTTTCCGGCAAAAGCGATTATGCAGATGATATCGCGCGTCTCGTGGAGGATATGATTTCAGAGCACGGGCTCAATCCCGAAAACCTGAAAGCGGTCTGCCTTGGCATTCCCGGTTCCGTAATGATTGAGGAAGGAATCATAGGCATTGCCCCCAACCTCGGACTGAAGGATTACCCGGTCAGGGATGAACTGAAAGCCCGGCTTCCATACCCTGTATTGATTGAAAACGATGTAAACCTCGCAGCCCTTGGTATCCGTGACTGGGAGCTGCCACGTCACCACCGTAACATTCTGGTGGTATTCCTTGGTACAGGGATCGGCGGCGGACTTGTGCTGAACGGACAAATCTATCGCGGCTCCACCTCCATTGCAGGAGAAATCGGACATATTACCTATTCAACAAGCGGACCGGTATGCGGCTGCGGTAAAAAAGGATGTTTTGAAGCCGTTGCCAGCCGAACTGCCATTGTAAGGCATATCACTGCCGACATTAAGGCAGGGAAGAAGAGCGTGCTGAAAGCCAAGGTTGATGAAGGGAAGATGATCAAGAGTAAGGCGATTGCATCAGCACTTCGCGAAAAGGATAAAGTGACCGTGAATGCGGTAACATCAGCAACGAAGATTGCAGGCAAGGTATTATCAGATATCAACAACCTGCTCAACCTTGATCTGATAGTGCTTGGCGGCGGTCTGATTGAGGCAGCCGGTGATTTTATTCTTCCCATCCTCCGGAAATCATTCGAAAAATATTCATTGAAGGATTGTCTGGATGCGGTTGAGTTGCATGTGACCGAGCTAGGTGATGATGCGGCATTGTATGGGGGGCTCTCCCTGGTGGAAGAGTTCACCGATTACCGTTGGGACCGCAGCGAAGGTTAAGGTTGTAAGTTAGATTTTATTCCCCGCTCTGGTGCCCAGGGCGGGTTACCTTCCGCTTGTGGCGGAATCCAATGTCCCGCTATTCGGGAATTATCAAATGCTTATTGTATTTTTCCTCGATGTCGGTGAGTTGCAGGCTGAGGAGTTCCCACTCTTCCATGGTGGAGGCGAGCTTTGATTTTACATTCTGGTAGTCAGCGGTTTTTTGCTTCGCAAGACCTGCATTGGTGTAGGTCTTCTCATCTGCCAATTCTGCTTCAAGTTGTTTTTCCGCAGTTTCCAGGCGGGCAATTTCATCTTCAATCTTTTTGATTTTTTCGGTCAGGGGTTTTGTTTCCTGGTGCCGTTTCTGACGC
>JAEXTR010000363.1 GCA_023406915.1 Bacteroidota bacterium | reverse complement strand
CATCATCATCAAGCCCGATTCTGCCTCGCTCAACCAGTTGCATGATTGCCACTGCAGTGATGAATTTTGATATGGATGCAAAACGGAAAACAGATTTAGGCGTTGCAGTTGCCTGTAACTCAACGTTCGCATACCCATAGGCGCCACGCCAGTACGTCTTTCCGTTTTGCGAAAGACCAACAACTAATGCGGGAGGATCATACGACTCAGCATACCGCTTCAGAAAACCATTCAGCAGGGTATCCTGAGTCTGAGCAGAAACAGAAAAAGCTGCCCCGAGGAGAAACAGCACTATCAGGGCAGCTTTGAAAAAGATACGGGTCATTAGTAGTATTATGCGCGTTTATGAATGATGTGATCGATGATACTGTATTCTTTTGCCTCTTCTGAGGTCATATAGTAGTCACGTTCACAATCCTTCTGGATTTGAGCGAATTCTTTACCTGTATGCTGGCAGAGAATATTATAAAGTGTATCACGGGTCTTTACCATTTCTCTGGTATGAATCTCAATATCAGTGGTTTGCCCCTGAAGACCGCCAATCCATGGCTGATGAATCATCACTTTTGAGTGTGGTAGGGCAGTACGCTTGTTTGCTGCACCGCCTGCTAGCAGCACGGCACCCATACTGGCAGCCATACCAACACAAATAGTACCTACATCAGGTTTAATGAACTGCATTGTGTCATAAATGGCAAGCCCTGCAGAAACACTGCCGCCTGGGCTGTTGATGTACAGATGGATATCCTTTGTTGAATCTTCAGCTTCAAGGAAAATAAGCTGTGCGATGATCAGACTCGCAACATGGTCATCAATCCCAGTCCCGAGGAAAACAATCCTTTCACGCAGCAACCGGGAATAAATATCCATGCCACGCTCACCCCTGCCGGTCTGTTCTATAACATAAGGTACAAGCTGGTTGAAAATTTCAGTTTTATTCTGCATCTTTTTTCTCCGCTTCAGCATTTGCTTCTGACTTTGGGTTAATCTTATTGATGGTGTTATTCGATTTGAGGAATTCCATTGCCTGAGTATTCAGCATGGTACCCTTAAACTCTTCACCCTCATAATACTTGATCAGGGTTTCAACAGGAATCCCAACCTTGTCGGCGTGTTCCTTCGCCTGCTTTTCAATCAATTCTCGGGTAACTTCTATTGATTCTTTTTTTATGATTTCTTCCCGGAGAAGCTGCCACTTCAGTGACTGTATCAGCATTGGCTCAGCCTGGGTAAGAATCTGATTCTCCTGCTCGCTGGTAAACTTTGGAAGTCTGCTTTTCTTCAGTTCTTCTTCCAGGTAGTTCTTCTTCATTCTTTCGAGCAGTATAGTTGGCGGGGTAAATTCGTTGTTTTTCACAATCTCTGAAAGCAGCTTTGATTCGATCAGATCGTTTGTGTTCTTTTCAAAGTAGTTTTCAATGTCTTTTTTAATATTTGCCTTCAGGTCTTCAACGGTGGTGACGCGCTCTTTTGTGAGGTTCTTGACGAATGCGTCATCAAGTTCTGGTAGAATGATCTTCTCAATTTTTTTCACGACTGCGTGATAGGTCTTAACTTCCAGTTCGTGATGATGATGCTCTTCACCCTCATGATGATGATGGTGAGAATGATCTGCCGGGAATGTAAACTCTTCACCAGCTTTTTTATTCAATGCAGCCTGGAGCACTTCAGGGCGAAGTCCCTGTTCTGCAAGGTTTACTTTCATGTTCTCACGCTTCTGATCGGCAAGCTGGTTGCCGTCTGCATCCAGACCAACAAGGTCAATATGAATTATGGTGTTCTTATCTGCAACAACGTCAGATTCCTCGAACTTTGCATTATTCATGAGAATCTGGCTAACTTCTGCTTCAACATCTTCGTCGGTAACGATGTACTCAGGGACTTCTATCGTGAGTCCGGTATAATCTTTTGGTTCAAGCTGAGGAATAACTTCGAATTGCACAGTGTAGGCAAGGGGGCCACTAACTTCAAAATCAAACTTCGTCATGACTGGTTCTGAAAGCGGATTGATGCCAGCTTCTTTAATAATATCCCAGAATTTGTTGTTTGCTATTTTTTCTGCAGCCTCGTGTTCCAGTGCATCACCAAACATCTTCTTGATAACTGATGCAGGTGCTTTGCCTTTTCTGAAACCCTTGATTTCGATTTTCTTTGTGCGCTGTGCTACTTCTTTCTGCATATCAGTTGCAATATCTTCAGGATTCAGTGTAATTGCAATTTCGCGTAAAAAGTCGGACTTATTAGTTACTTCGTAATTCAACTCAACCTCGTATCTTATTCATTTATGTATTTTCTCGTGCGAGAGAGGGGACTCGAACCCCTACGGATCGCTCCACTGGATCCTAAGTCCAGCGCGTCTGCCAATTCCGCCACACTCGCAAGAATGCAGTTCTGGCAATGTTTTATTGCATGTTTTAAGACGTGAGAACTCCTATGAAGCCATACTTTTGATTTCAGCGGGAGAACAGAATGCCAAATAAACTGCAAAAAAATAATGCTTAGCCTGTAAATATAAGCTAAAACAAAAGCATTTCAAATTGCCGGTTCTTTCGGTCTGCTGTTATTTGTCAGCTTCAGACGGGGTGATTACCAGTACCATACAGCGTGAATAGCGGATTACTTTTTCTGCAACGCTGCCCATGAGGGTGTGCAGGATTCCTGTCCGCCCATGAGAGGCGATGACGATCATATCAATGCCTTCATCATCGGCATAACTGATGATCTCTTCATAATCATTGCCGCGACGCACGGCGGTAGTGATCAGTTTTCTGTCTTCTGACGGAAGTTCCTGTGTGATTTTCTTCAATGACTGCACTGCATCATCATACAACGCTTCACTGATTTTTTCTTCAGTCATGGAAGTGGTGCGGATAATCAGCATTGGGATCGTACGTTCAATAACGTGTAACAAGTCAATGCTGGCATTATATTTTTTTGCAAGATCTAAGGCGGGGGGAAGCGCAGTAAGGGATAGTTTACTGAAATCAGTGACGAGAAGAATCTTTTTGATCATAATGCGCTCCGATGGAGGTTTATTGGTTTATTTTAAAATGCCGGTAAACGGTTTCCTCTGTTTCCTGGGAGATAGCTGCGCAGATAGTGCCGTCCTGCTGCCATACTACAAATAATTCATTGCCAATCTGCTTTTTGTATGGTGTTCCTGAATCAAGACAGGTTTTTATTTCCTCATTCAGGCTTATCACCAGATTATTTGAGAAATATGAAGGTGATGCTTCAATCACGTACATGTAAGGGCCCTTGGCACCCTTATAAATAAGGTGCACAACCTTAGAATCCCTTTCTGCGGTAACTACTGCACCTAAGAGAGGGCATTCGATGCACTCAGGGATCAGGAGAGGGTAAGTTATCCCTTTTTCCGTCAGGTAGTCACTGACTACCGATGCGGCTGACGATCTTATTTCGGGAGCCAGTTCACCGTTCATTACCTTTTGAAAATTCTCATTTGCCATTGCATACAAATCCCTGGCACTGGCTGAGTTTGATGCCATCTGGAAATAGACCGCAGCCATAATAAAAAATGCTGCTATTGAAGCAGCTATCATGTAATAGCTTCTGTATGAGGATGAAGGGCGCGGAAAGGCTTCATTCCTGATGCTTTGTAATATCTTTTCGCGGTTTTTGTCTGAGATAGTATAATGATTTCGGGTTTTGTAAACAGCTTTTTTGACAAGAATAAGCCGCTGAAGCTCCACCGGGAGTGAAGCATCATTACGCAAGGCAGCAGATATCTCTTGATTTAGAGGCTGATCTTCCAGTTCGCCGTCACAATAGGCGGAAAGGAGATCACCATACGGATTTGGGTTATTCATTCTGTTTCTGTGGACTTGAGATAGCCTTTACTTCTGGCATATTTATGCAACTTGGCAAAGAGCATTTTTCGTGCCCGGTGAAGCCTGGAACGCACCGTTCCAACCGGACAATCGATAAAATCTGCTATCTCTTCATAAGTAAAACCTTCAATATCAGCAAGGATTACAACGGTCCTGAACTCCTCGGGCAACTTTTGGATTGCATTCGAAACATCATCATCAAGCAGATTATCAAAAATCTCCTTCTCTAGATGGGCGTCATCAGTGCTGGAGGGTTTTACGTTTTCATAAAAGTTTTCTACATCCTCATAATCAACTTTCTCAGGTTCTCGTGCATTCTTCCGATAGGAGTTGATATAAGTATTTTTCATAATCCGAAACAACCATGCCTTGCAGTTGGTTCCTTTTTCGAACTTGTCAAAGAACCGGAATGCCCGTAGAAATGTCTCCTGGACAAGGTCGTTCGCATCATCGGAGTCACCCGTGATACGGACTGCGAAATTGAAGAGGGCATCCATGTGGGGGATGGCTTCTCGTTCAAAGTCCAGATAAAGTTGAGCGTCTTTTGTTGATTCGGTCATACTGTATTTTTTTGTAAAGATTGTAGTCTAACTTATAAAAATACAAAAAAAAGATGGAAAACTAAATTCCGGCTCCATTACGAACCATACTTTTTTTGATTTTGAGGTCAATAAGCTGTCCGTTGACCACGGCATAGATGTATTTGCCATTTCTTCGTACCAAAAATGTCGCATTTCTGTTTGGTTTCGCATCCAACACAAAATCCTGGCTTTTAACGAAAAGAAATGGAAATGGGTGAAGAGTTGTATAAGTACCCGGGTCCTCAGGGTAAATAGCACTGTAACCTTCTGAATAAAATGTCACCGGGTCGGGGAGTTGCTCTTCTTTTTTTAGAGTGAAGACTCTTCCGAAATCGAGGAAACAGTCAGTAAGATCAATATCCGTGTAACCGTAAAATGTTGACAGATCACCAACATCGGCTATCGTCCCCAGGATGCCATATCCATTTTGCAGGGCAGAAACAGTTTTCTCAGTATACACAATTCCGATATCGGTTGTAAGTGTGTCTTTTCCGTCAAAAAACGTGATATTTCGAAGCATCAGGTCATACAGGTACCGGTCATTGAACGGAATCTGATGATACACTGAGTCCGGGATTGCCTGATAATTTCCAAGTGCAATTGAGTTACAGGCTGCTAACAGCAGAACATAATTCATCTTCCGGATGAACTGCTTCTCACTATCATTTTTCCAGCCTCCGGATTCAACCAGAATGGTCGATGTTCCTTTGGATTGAAAGATGTCACCGAATGCGCGTGGCTCGAATTCATCGGTATACTTACCAATATGACCAGGCATAAAAGGCTGTAGTGCATGTGTCAGATATCCTATCAGCCTCATCGCATCAGCCCGGTGAGGGGGGATACTCTGTTTTCTGTCAACTGATGGTGCTAGAAATGAGATGGCAGCTGAGCTGTTCTTTTCACCAACGGTGTACAAGGTGCTCTGGTCGTGAAGGTTGAAACCAAAATGCGGCTTGATCTCTTCGAAAGTTTTCATCAGGATTCTCGCCTCAGGGTTCGCGAGCTTTCTTGCATCACGATTAAGATCGATATTTCTTATGTTCCGGCGCTGGTACAATTCCGCCCCATCCGGGTTCACCATCGGCATAATGTACAGTGTCAACTCCTTTTGAAAAAGCTCCCTGACAACTTTATTCGAAGCAGTGTCTTTTAAAAAATTAAAAATATCAAAAATTGCAGCGGTAGCTGTTGGCTCATCTCCATGCATCTGACTCCAGAGAAAAACTTTCCTTGGTCCGCTTCCGTATCTGATCAGAAAAATATCACGCCCTTGTACAGATGTTCCTTTAGCGGATACAGAGAATTCAGGATATTGTTTTAGTTCCTGAATAAGGGGAATAATATCATTATATTTGAACCTTCGGTTTTGAAGGGATTGTTCGCGGTAGTGATCAGCATGCTGATAGAAAGATTGATATAATTCCTGACTCATTGCAGTCCTGACGGTAAATAGTAGAACAAAAACAAGCAAAAACATACGGTAACTCAAGAAATGTTATCTCATTATAAGGAAAGTAGAAGAAGATGTCAAATAAAACTTTGATAATCGGATCAAAAATGCCATATTTTTCTTTACCCGGCACAGACGGCAGGCTCCATACAAGTGATGATTATCATGGATTTCGTTTGCTGCTGGTTGTCTTCTCCTGTAATCACTGCCCGTATGTTCATGCGTATGAGCAGAGACTGATCAGATTACAGGATGCCTACCTGAATGCAGGACTCAAAGTTATTGCCATCAACTCAAATGACGCAGTTCAGTATCCTGAGGATTCATTCAGTGAGATGCAAAAGAGAAGTCAGGCTATTGGATTCAATTACCCCTATCTGGTTGATGAAACCCAGGACACGGCACGTGAATTCAGCGCAGAGTACACCCCACATATTTTTCTGTTTGATGAGCAGCGTAACTTGATCTATACCGGCAAAATCGATGATAACTGGCAGTCTCCGTCCCTCGTTAAGAATCGCTACCTGGAATCAGCGATCCAGGAGTATCTGGAAGGGAAACCCGTAAGTGTACCGGAAACTTTTGCTATTGGCTGCACCATAAAATGGAAACGGTCATAGCAACAAATACCGGTTAAACCTTTCCTATCTGATAGATGTCTAATAAGTAGTTTATCCACATTCCATATTGAAGAAAAAGATAATAATGAAAAATATTCGCTATACATTGTTAACAGCATTCGTTTGTATCATTCTGATTACTTCCTTGTCAGCACAACAGGGTAGAAACCGGGAGATGCTCAATGAAACAATTGGTACAATGACAGGGGTCATAAAGGATGCGAAATCCGGAAACCCCATTGAATACGCAAATTTTGCCCTATTTAAAAAACGTGACAGTTCAGTGGCAGCAGGTTCTGTATCTGCTACCGACGGTACGTTTTCCATTAAAAATCTTTCGTATGGTTTTTACTACGCAAAAGTTACTTTTATCGGGTATGAGACAAAGGTAATTGACAGTCTTATCATCCGTCCTAAAGCATCAGACCTTGATCTGGGTGAAATTCTTCTTTCTGCAAAGGTCTATACTACTGGCGATGTGGTTGTGGCCGGCGAGAAGGATTATATGGTAAATACTCTGGACAAGAAAGTGATCAATGTTTCAAAAGACCTTACCAGTCTGGGTGGTACGGCGGTTGACGTGATGCAGCAGATTCCTTCGGTAACGGTAGATGCTGATGGGGGAGTGAGCCTTCGCGGTAGTTCAAACATTACTATCCTTATTGATGGCAGACCATCTGGCCTTGTCGGATTAAGCAGTGAAGACGTCTTGACTCAGATCCCGGCAAGCTCTATAGAGAGCATTGAAATTGTAACAAATCCGTCGGCTCGGTACGATCCAGAAGGTACATCCGGTATCATTAATATCATCCTGAAAAAACAGGGAAACAGCGGATACAATGGTAATGTACAGGCAAATGCCGGAACAGGCGATAAATATAATGGTTCACTGAATGGTAATTTACGCTTTGATGGTGTTAACTTCTTTGGAAGTTACGACAACCGTATCAATGCATTTAACGGAACATCATCATCCAATAGGGTCAACAATATCAATAATATTACGACGTATGTGAATCAGAATGGTACAACGAATTCGGATATGGTACATCAGTCAGGTAATCTTGGGTTCGACTGGTACATGAGTGAAAAGTCAACCCTGAGTCTCTCCGGAAATATCCGAAATATGGATATGAAGCATAACAGTACTATGGAAGACCGCACCCTTGATGCAACACAGAGTCTTACACGCTTTTTTGACAGGGATGTGGAGTTTGAACGGGATGTCATTTCCTATAATGCCGCAATGAATTTCCGTACCTTTTTTGCCTCACGTGCAAACGATCTCGTTGTTGATCTCTCGTATTCTGACAATGCCATGAACCGCGATGACCTTACTGAGCAGAAAACCTTTAGCGGAATGGACCTCATTACCCCATTGTTCACTACGCTCAGAAAATCCTTCGCAAAAAACACGAATAAGATGTTCGTAGGGGAATTGAATTATGCGCTTCCTTTCTCCCAAACTGAAAAGCTCGAAATGGGACTGAAATCAAACATCAAAGATTTAGGTACCAGAAATGATTATGAGGTATTTGATGCGGCAACCCAAAGTTGGGTGATACAACCCTTGCAGAAAAACTACTATGACTATGATGAACAGGTACACGCTGGCTATGCAACCTACTCAGGTGCATTCAGTTCCTTTGCTTACATGGCTGGTGTCAGGGTTGAACAAGTCTACTCTGAAGGTAAAGTATTAAACACAGGACAGAATTTTGAAAAAGATTACTTCAGTGTCTATCCTTCCCTGCATCTTCGCCAGGATTTTGGAGCAGGACAGGAATTGCAGATATCTTACAGTCGCAGGGTACAGCGCCCAAATAACAGATCACTGAATCCATTTGTTGATTATTCCGATTCCTTGAATGTGGATGCTGGTAACCCGGATCTCAAACCGGAATACAGTAATTCGCTCGAACTGGCATATCAGAACTTTTGGAACAAGACTTCCTTTAACGGTACTATCTATTATCGTCAGACCAATGATGTAATCTCCCGCGTTAGTACATTACTGAATAATGGTACTACATTTACAAAACCTGAGAATATTGCGAAAACAGCCTCCTACGGATTGGAACTAGTGGGTGTACACCCTGTTGCTGACTGGTGGCGCGTCACGGCAAATCTCAGTTATTTCAAAACTGAGTTCGACGGTGGGAACCTGCGTCCCGATCTTACATCAAGCAACTATAGCTGGATGGCACGCCTCAACCAGAGTTTTACCCCCATGCCAGATCTTTCGATGCAGCTGATGGCAAACTATCGGGCACCGATGGTTATGGCGCAGGGGAAAATGAGTGAACAATACGGTGTTGATGTTGCAGTAAAGAAAGATTTTCTAGAAGGGAAGCTCTCTGTGACCTTCAGGGTGAGCGACATTTTCAATACCCGCTCATTTGATTCCGAAACAATTGGCTCGAATTTCTTCGTGAAGAACTACAGAAAAATGGATACCCGGGTTGCGTTCCTCGGCATTTCGTACCGGTTTGACAGTGGAATGAAAATCGACCGTGAACGTGAGCGCGAGAGGAAACGTGGTGAAGATGGGGATATGGAAGACTTTTAATTTTCCTTCTTCTGAAACAGGCTCCTTCGGGAGCCTTTTTTTATGAGCGGTTGATTGTTTTATGCGTATTGCATAATTTAAAAGCACGTATCCGGTGTTTTATTCTCCTCACCCTGTACTGCCGGGTTCAACATAAGCGATCAACAACCCATCATATGAGAGGCAGATAATGAATAAAGTTATACTGTGTTTGTTTGGTTTCTTTCTTTTTCCACAGTTGCTCACCGCACAAAGTCTCACGCAAGTAATACCTATTCCCAATTCATCCTATGCGCTGACGCATGATGGTACGCACCTCTGGGCAGGGACTTCAACAGGGAGCAAGATTTATAAACTCGATGCTGCAACCGGAGCCAAGGTGGATTCCTTTACCGCCGTTACGGCGGAAACCCGGGGATTAGCCTGGGATGGGACCAACCTCTGGGGATATCAGTACAAGTTTGGTACTACGGTAGCCAATAAGGATCTTATTGTAAAATACTCCCCCACAGGCGTGCCCCTTGATACCCTCTTTTCACCCTATGAGGATTATGTTGGTGGAATGACCTATGCTGCAGGTTATCTGTGGGTTTCTGTTTACTACACTGGTTCCAGCGCAAATCCAACCTGGATAATTAAAATTGATCCCGTTACCAACCAGTTCGTTGATACCATCGTTACCCCGGGTAAACAACCTCAGGGATTGGCGTACGATGGTACACACCTCTACCTTGCAATGGATGATAACGATGGCGACCCTGAGCGTATATGGAAAATTAATCCTGTAACCGGCGATACAGTCAGTTCATTTCCTATCCCTCCCTATGCTTCCACGGTGAGCGCGTTTCCCAAGGATATGGCTTTCCATAATGGATTTCTCTATCTCGTGGTTGGGCAAAGCTCAACCAACAGAGCAGCATATAAATTTGATCTGAATTCTTCCGGTACACCGGTTATTCAATTATCTGCTGCTTCGCTGATGTTCTCCGGCACAAGCATCGCATCCCCAGACAGTCAGTCTCTGACTATCTATAATACCGGTTCTGCACCTCTCACAGTTGACTCTATCCGCTTCACTGATCCCCGGTTTTCTTTAAGCGGTGTCGCTTTCCCGTTCACGATTCCAAACGGAGGAAACAGGCAGCTCTTTGTCCGGTTTACTCCGCTGGCATACCAAACCTATCAGGGTACACTGTCTGTTTTCAATAACGATCCGCAAAATCTTGTTAAGAATGTTACCCTGAGAGGACAGGGATTGCTACAGGGGCAGCATATTGCAGTTACTGAATCTGCCCACAATTTTGGAAATGTTTGGGTCCCCGCTCCTACTGATGGTAATGCTTATTGGGAGTTCAAGATATATAATCCCGGAAGTGTGCCACTACCAATCACTTCGATGTCGCTGAATTCTATGCTGTATGGTTTTACCAGCCCGACTATACCATTTACAATAGCATCATCTGATTCGGTGGAAATCAGAGTGGTCTTTAAACCTTCGCTTCAGGGTGAATTCAAGGATACTCTGAGAATTACAGCTGGTACATCCAGAGCTGTAGCCACCTCTGTGGCACTTTCCGGTACAGGTGTAGCAGGCAGCTACACGTATGGAAGCCAATTCTGGACTTACCAGATTCCTGCCAATCCTAACACGACATCACAGGAGTGGAAAGTCGAAGGACTAAAAACAATCAACGACATCAACGGTGACGGTATCGATGAAGTGATTTTCGCTACAGAAAATTATTGGATCGGATGTCTGGATGGTGCTGCTGCTGGTGAAAACAGATTACTCTGGATAGTCAACACCTACTACAACAACTCAAATGCTGGTTCCATCGGACAGTCATGGGAGTACGGTGTTCAGGATGCACTCCAGATCGCTTCTGACCTGAATGGAGATGGCTACAACGATGTGGTTGCCGCACTGGGTGGCGGACTCGAAGCTGTTATGGCTATCAATGGAAAAAATGGACAGATCCTCTGGATGTTTGATGATCCCGTCAATTATGATAAAGGAGACTTTGAGGCTGTCGATGTCCGTCGGGACTTCAACAATGATGGTGTTCCTGATGTACTGGCATCAGCAGATGGAAACCAGACCGGTACCGGGTATAAAAGCATCTTTTTGTTTAACGGTGCTACAGGAAGTATTATCTGGCAATACGTTTATCCCGGTCCTAATCCTGCATTCGGTAAATCTGTGATTTCTATTGCTGATGTAACGGGTGACGGAATACCTGAAGCGGTTGCAGCTGTGGGCAATAATACTACTTCAGACCTCATGGCAATTTGCATCAACGGTGCAAATACCCAGACGGTTTGGACATACCCCTTTACTGATACCGAACCGAAAGAACTAATCGAATTACCACTCTCAGCCACTTCCTCTGATGTTGTTGTGTCAGGCTACTGGGGCAATGTTGTCAGACTCGACGGAGCCACCGGAACAATGAGATGGAACAGAGTCCTTGGTGGAACATCTGCAATCAATGAGCTCAAGCTGATTCAGGATATTAATTCTGACGGTGTAAAAGACATTATTTACTCTGGTCTCACTTCATTCCTTATTTGTTTGAGTGGTGGCTCAGGTGAATTTCTATGGAATTATCCGATGAACTACCAGTATGGCGTAGATGTGGTTCCTGATCTGGATGGTGACATGGTAGAAGATGTTATTACAGGAGATCAGGACGGAACAGTCTATGTGATTAATGGTAAGGGCACACCTCTTATTTATTCTGCACCGAATGCTGGTGACAGAATTATTACTTCAAAAGGAATTAAATCCGTTGACAGGAATGCCAGCTATGATCTTGTTTTCGGTACAAGGAACGGCAGAATCTTTTGTCTCTCTGGTGGTTTGAATGCAATTCCTGTTCAGCTTACCTACTTTACTGCACAGGCAACCGCAGACGGGGTTTTACTCCAATGGAGTACTGCTACTGAAACCAACAATAGCGGATTCGCTATTGAGCGGAATTCTGGTAAAGAGTGGCACCAGATCGGCTATGTTCAGGGAGCAGGAACAGTCACCGAAAAAAAATCATACCAGTACGTTGATATACCCCCAATGGGAAGTAATGTCATTCAGTACCGCCTGAAGCAGATAAATTATGATGGCTCCTTCAGTTATTCCGCTGTAGAAGAAGTAACCGCTCTACCACAAGATTATGTGCTATACCAAAACTATCCGAATCCTTTCAATCCTGAAACAACCATCAGGTTTGGATTACCACAATCAGGTCTCGTTGAACTGAAGCTCTATGATGTATTGGGTAATCTGGTATCCACACTGATCAAAAAAGAGATGGAAGCTGGTGTGCACTCTTTCAGAATGGACGGCAGAACACTTGCAGCAGGGACTTATTTCTATACGCTGACTGCTAATGGTAACAGGTTAGTGAAAAAACTGATGTTGCTCAAATAAAAAGTGAGAGGATTTTTGTACATTGTAACCTCAAATGAATATTTGTGCATCTATTAGTTATGAAACGAGGTAATGAATGAAAATTAAATTGATGAAAATAGTAATGCTTAGCCTGTCTGTTTTTCTCTTTTCATCATGTAATGAAGAGATTATTCAGCAGATTATTGACAGTGAGTACACAGCTAAAGAATCGTTGCAGCAGGTGTTGAATGTGGCGAAAAATGACTTCGCCCCAGATGCTAAACTGGCGATGATCTATGGGTTGAATGTGAATCAGAA
>JAEXTR010000290.1 GCA_023406915.1 Bacteroidota bacterium | reverse complement strand
GTTCTTCAATAGGCGTCGTTGATGTAAACGGAGATGGAGTTGATGATTTATGCATGAAGCGATATATAAATAACGGAACAAACAAGTATCATAATTGCATCCATTATGGGAAGCAAGGTGAGATTGACACAATTCCGAGTCTAATTTTTACTTATGCGTCAGGTTCTGTCGGTATTGATGCCAAGGGATATAACATCGGGGATTTAAATGGTGACGGATGGAATGATATTCTTTTCAGTGCGGGACTCTATTACACAACATTTCGACTGGGTGGTCCCCGGGTAAGCAATACAAATATGGCAGGTGTAAGAGGATTCAGTGGCGTAGAGAATAGCGTCCGAAGAGCAATGGCTTTTGACGATGTCAACAAAGATGGGGCAATGGAGGTAATCCTGAACTTCCCAGGCTCACCGGCTTACATTTTCGTTGTAAAAGGTGATAAACGGTGGGTTGTCAGCGTACAGGATGAGGCGGAAATATTGAACAAGAGCAAGGATATGGGGCTGAATATCTACCCAAATCCCTCTAACGGTGGCAGCCGGATCGTGTATTATCCGGCAGGGTATGGAATTACCAGAATGACAGTGTACAACATAGCCGGAGAGCGAATCTGTGAACTGATGAATGAGTACAGGAGCCCTGAAAGCTCAGAGATTTATTTTAATCCTGCAGGTTATGGATTAGCTGCAGGTGTATATTTTATAAGAATTGAGCAAAAGAATGAGAATAATGGTGATCTGAATACAGCCACTATTAAGTATAACTACATCAAGTAAACCTGCAACCAATTTGCAGTCAGGATAAATCGTTAGTGAAAGCGTTAGCGAATAAGGGTTGAATCATTGACGGCAGCTCAGTATTGGGATAGTGAGAATAGAGTATGATGTGACGGATGATGAGGTGATCGTTACCCGTTACAGATGATGAGTACAGAATCTCTTTATCATATACTACTGCCATATCTAAACCTGATTCAATTATCGTCTTCCATTTGCCCACCTCAACCTCACTTGAGCCAATACGGGCCCAAAACTAGCCCATTCTCAACTTTCCTGAAGTTTTCAGGTGAGCCTAAAAAGCAGTATATTTAAAGTTCTGAATTTTTATAGCCAGGAAAACCCATGATCGCAAGCATGACCGGATTTGGTAAAGCCGGGAAAAAAGCTGACGGATTTACTTTTGAAGCTGAGATTAAATCTCTTAATAACCGCTTTCTTGAAGTCTCCGTAAAACTTCCATCGGAACTTCAAAACCGAGAGTATGAAATCCGTGAACTTGTTCGTGGATTGGTAAGCAGGGGGAAGGTGTACGTCACCGTCTCTGTACAGCCAGATACCAGTGAGCAGGGAGGGTTGAACCTGAATGAAAAATTTGTTGCTGAAGCAGCTGAGTCGCTGAAACGGATCAGGGAGATCGCCGGGCTGAATGAACCGGTCACCCTCGCGCACTTTCTCGGATTTAAGGAACTCTTCTCTCACGATCTTGATAAACTGACAGAAGAACACATCGCTGTTCTCAAGGATACCATCCGCGAAGCGGTCGATCAGTTGGTGCAGATGAGAAGGGCTGAAGGAGAACAGCTTCGGAAAGACCTTGAAAGCCGGATCACTGTAATCGCCACAACGGTTGCAGAAATTGAAATTCTGCGTGATGCAACCCTGAAAGAATATTTTGAACGTCTGCGTCAGCGGGCAACAGAGATATTGAAAGACCTGTCAGCATATCCCGAAAGGCTTGATGCTGAACTGGCTCTTCTCACTGAACGATGCGATATTACGGAAGAATGTGTCCGTCTCAGAAGTCACCTGAAGGTCTTTAGTGAAACCCTGAAGAACAGTAACGATATCGGAAGGAAGATGAACTTCCTTTGCCAGGAGATGCACCGCGAAGTAAATACAATTGCATCAAAATCATTTTCGCTTGAAATTATCCATCATACGGTCTCCCTGCGTGAAGAAATTGAACGCATCCGTGAACAAGTGCAGAATATCGAGTAAACCACATGAGTTCCAAAGGTCATATTATTGTGTTCTCCGCACCGAGTGGTTCAGGTAAAACCACAATTCTGCAACGGGTGTTCTTACACTTTCCTGATGCAGTGTTCTCGGTCTCAGCCACTACCCGGAAACCCCGCCCCCACGAAGTGCATGGCAGGGAATACTTCTTCCTCTCCGAAGAAGAGTTTATGCAGAAGGTTGCAGCCGGTGAGTTTGCCGAATGGGAACGCTTTTATGACTATTGCTATGGTACCCTTCGTTCGTATATTGCCGAGTCAGTTGAAAAAGGAAAAACCGTTTTCCTTGATCTTGATGTCAAAGGTGCCCTTTCTATTAAATCGGCGTTTCCGGAAGCAGCGCTTATCTTTATTATGCCCCCCGGCATCAGCACGCTTGAGGAAAGGCTTGTGAAACGGAACACGGAAACTGATGAGGATCTGAAAAAAAGAATTGACCGTGCCAGGATGGAACTCGGTTATGCTGACAGGTTTGATCATATCATCGTGAATGATGAACTGGAGCCTGCGGTACAAAAGACTATTGAAACGATAAAGAAAATAACTGAATAAAAGGAGCATGCTGCTATGCCTATTGAACCGATTGATCTGAGACAAATTGACGGACGCGCTTCCAACGTGTATGAGGCGATCATTGCTGCCGGTAAAAAAGCCAGAAAAATCAATGATGAACGGAAACTTGAATTCAATACAATTCTTGGCACTGTTCCGAACGCCACCAGTGATGATGACGGTGAAGACCTAAACAATCCAGCTCAGGCAAAACTCTCTATGGAGTTTGAAAAGCGGAACAAGCCCCATATCGAAGGAATGAAAAACCTTCTGAATGGCGAAGTTGAATTCCAGTACAAGGAACAGCGCTGATCGTTCCATGAGCATCCCTCACATCCTTCACGGTAAAAAGATCGTCCTAGGTATCACCGGCTGTATCGCTGCCTATAAAGCGAACCTGCTGGTGCGTGAATATATCCGCCGCGGTGCTGAAGTAAAGGTGGTGATGACCCCCTCTGCTGCTGAATTTGTCACCCCGATGACGCTCGCTGCACTTTCCAGAAATGAAGTGATCCAGCAGATATTCCCCGGTGATCAGAAGGGGAATGTATCCCTCGGTACCTGGCACATAGATCTTGGACTCTGGGCTGACCTTATGGTTATTGCCCCTGCTTCCGTGAATACCGTTGCAAAACTTGCGTACGGTTTTTGTGATAATGCTCTGACCACACTTGCCGCAGCAATGCGTGCAAAAATCCTTCTCTGCCCTGCGGCAGATATGGATATGTATGAAAATCCGCGTAACCGGCGTAACCTCGAGATTCTCGAGGGTGACGGATACTATGTCCTCCCCGCCGAGGAAGGTGAACTTGCTAGTGGATTAAAAGGTATCGGAAGGCTTCCGGAAATCGCAAAAATTGTGGAAGCCACTGAATCCCTTCTTATTGGTGCAGAGAAAGACCTGGCCGGAAAACACCTGGTCGTTACAGCCGGCCCCACTTTTGAAGATATTGACCCGGTGCGGTTTATTGGTAACCGCTCAACCGGAAAAATGGGGTATGAAATCGCTAAGGCTGCGTACCTCCGTGGTGCAACCGTTACCCTCGTAACAGGTCCATCATCCTTATCTGTGTATCCCGAGATCAGAACCGTGAAAGTCCGCTCAGCCAGTGAGATGCTTGATGCCGTGACACAGTCCCTGAACGGAGCCGATGCCCTGATCATGGCTGCTGCCGTTGCAGATTATGCACCAGCTGAGTATCAGCAGTTAAAGATGAAAAAGCAGGCTTCCGGAACAACACTGCCATTGCAGCGCACACCTGATATACTTGCTTCACTGCGTGATATTCCGCTCCCGAAAGTTGGATTCGCCCTTGAAACTGACCGTGAGAAGGAGAACGCACTCAAAAAACTCCGTGAAAAAGGGCTTACTTTCATTGCCCTGAACTCACTGAATGACCCCGGCAGCGGCTTCGAAGTTGACACCAATAAAATAACGCTCTTCTATAATGATGGCACTGAAGAAGCTCTTCCCCTCGCTCAAAAGTTTGCGGTAGCGCATACACTCCTTGACCGCCTGAAAAAGGTGCTCCCGGTTTGAGTAAAAAGAAAATGATTATTGCCGCCCTCGAGACCCAAAAGGAAATCTTTGGCGATGAACTCTTTGGCAGCGTCAGAAAAACTTCCATCACTTCTGCTCCCAGGAAATCTGCCCCAAAGCAGAAAGCTTCACCCCCGGTGGAAAAACCGGTTGAGGTGCCTTTCCCTGTATCTGTCCATGAACCTGTACCGGTCGTGCAGTCTTCGTCCGCAGCCACAATAACTGCATGTACCGACCATGATCAGCTCCGGACTGCAAGTGCCGGATGTATGCGATGCAGATTGGGTGAAACCCGGAAAAACATCGTCTTTGGTGAAGGGAATCCTTCTGCGCATGTTATGGTGATTGGTGAAGGTCCCGGCGCAGATGAAGATGCCAGCGGCAGCCCGTTCGTAGGCAGGGCTGGACAGCTCCTTACGAAAATTCTTGCCGCAATTCAGTTTCCGCGTGAGGAAGTCTACATTGCGAACATTGTGAAATGCCGTCCTCCGGGGAACCGCGTTCCCCAGCAGGATGAGATGCAGGAATGTATGCACTACCTTCACAAACAGATTGAGCTGATTAATCCGAAATTTATTTTATGTCTGGGTACAACAGCCGGAAATGCCCTTCTCGGAAAAAAAGACACGCTGGGCGCCATGCGCGGTAAGGTCTTTGATGTAAAGGGAACCAGAGCAATGGTCACGTACCATCCTTCGGCACTCCTCCGGAATCCGAACTGGAAAAAAGACTGTTGGGAAGATGTCCAGCAGTTCAGGAAAATGTATGATGATTGGCTGACGGCAAAATAATCGTATAATGAAGAAATAACTGCCCCGCCCGCTACCCCTTTTGCCTGAAATTCCGTAGATTGCCCTCCCGGTGTTTGAACCTCTTTAATGATTGAATAGTGATATGTCCAAAAAGAAAACAACCTATGCACAGCTGCTTGACCTCCCTGAAGGGCTGAAAATGCCTTCCGCTTCGGATATTGAAAGGGCTGTACTGGGGGCTATGCTTATTGATAATACCTCGGTAGATGTTGCTCTCCACCTTCTGAATGATCAGTCTTTTTATGTGCCGGCGCATGCCCATATCTTCCGGGCGATGCAGGCGGTTGAGGCAGCCAGTCAGCCCATTGACTTTATTACTGTGCGTAATGAACTCCAGCGCATGGGTACCGAAAATGAAGCAGGTGGTGCCGCCTACCTGATGGAGCTGACTCAGGATGTTTCCACCGCAGCAAATATCGAAGCACACTGCCGGATTGTCCTCGAAAAGGAGATGCTTCGTCGCCTTATCAGGGTTAGCCATCAGATAGCCACACGGGCATACGCTGCAATTGATGATCCTTTTGATATTCTTGATCAGAGCGAAAGCGAGATCCTGCAGGTAACGCAGGACCACATGAAGCAGAACTTCGTGGAAATGCCCGCTGCCGTGAAGGAAGCCCTGCGGCAGATCGACCTGATACACGCACAGGACTATAAAAAACTCGCAGTACCAACAGGGTACTTTGATCTGGATGAAATCCTTGGTGGTTTTCAGCCATCAGACCTTATCATTCTTGCCGCACGCCCCTCAATGGGTAAAACTGCAATGGCACTTTGTCTTGCAAGAAATGCAGCTATTCAGTATCAGGTACCGGTAGCCTTCTTCAGTCTTGAAATGAGTTCCACGCAGCTCGTAATGCGTCTGATATGCGCCGAAGGAAACCTTGATAGCAACCTGGTCCGGACCGGAAAGCTCCCTCAGAATCAGGCGGTAAATCTCTCGAAGGCAGGTGCAAAGCTTACTCACGCTCCAATTTACATCGATGAC
Source organism: Bacteroidota bacterium (assembly GCA_023406915.1). Classification (GTDB taxonomy): domain Bacteria; phylum Bacteroidota; class Ignavibacteria; order Ignavibacteriales; family Ignavibacteriaceae; genus JAEXTR01. Next base: position 1,772 of record JAEXTR010000290.1, on the reverse strand, counting down.
TCCAGTGAATTGACAGCACTTGAAATCAGGGCGAAGTGCCGTCGCCTTCACCGTGAAAAGAACATCGGTATTATCTTTATCGATTATCTCCAGCTGATGCATGGTTCGGGTAAACAGGATAATCGCGAACGCGAAGTTGCTATTATTTCCCGGTCACTCAAAGCGCTTGCAAAGGAATTAAAAATCCCTGTGGTTGCACTGGCGCAGCTGAACCGTCAGGTGGAAGACCAGAATATGAAACGCCCGCAGCTCTCTAACCTCAGAGAGTCCGGCTCCCTTGAGCAGGATGCTGATGTGGTGCTCTTCCTCCATCGCCCTGAATACTACGGTATCCAGCAGTATGAGGATGGCACCTCCACCAGAAACATTGCGGAAGTGCTGATAGCCAAGCATCGTAACGGACCGGTCGGAGATGTCCGGTTGCGCTTCCTGCGTGAGTATGCAAAGTTTGAAAGTCTCGATCTCGTTCGGGATATCGATGAAATGAATGTAAGAGCCCCCCGTGAGGATTATATATGAGAAATGTTTTATTGATGCTGCTTTTGGTCACTTCACTTCTCCAGGTTTCAGCTCAGATCTGTAAGGAAGAAGACCGCACAATCCTTGAGAAGAAATTTTCCTGGTTGCGTACGGCAAAAACCGGTTCACTTCCAATTGGTGATGCAATTGCTGCTATTGGAAAATCGTTCATCGGTACCCGCTATGAAGCGTTTACCCTTGAAACGGGCGACGATACCCAGCCTCTGATTATGCTTACCGGTCTTGATTGCACAACATTCCTCGAAACATCTGTCGCCCTTGCACTAACTACAAAAAAGGGTGAAATAAATTTCGATGAATACGCTGCCAATCTGGAAAAAATCAGATACCGCAGCGGTTCGGCGGATGGCTACCTTTCCCGGCTCCACTATTTTACTGACTGGATTGCGGATAACAGCGCCCGCGGAATTATCACGGATGTGACCCGGGACATGGGTGGAATCCCATATCAGATGCATGTCTCTTTTATGTCTTCCAACCCCGACAAATATGCCCGTATGACCAGCAGTGCTCTGGTTGATTCCATGAAAAAAATTGAAGCACGCATCAACAAACGAAGCTACAGCTATATCCCGAAGGACAAAGTAGCCGGGATTGAGGAAAGTATCCGGAATGGCGACCTGATTGCGATCACCAGTTCAATCAAGGGACTCGATATTGTTCACGTGGGAATAGCAGTGGTTGGCAAAAACAATGACAGGGTCTATTTCATGCACGCCCCCCAACCAGAAACCGATGTGCAGATTACAAAACTGCCGCTGAGTGATTACCTGAAAAACAACAAGAAACAGACAGGTATCATGGTGCTGAGGGTGAACTAAGCCCTAATCCAAAAGGGAAAGGAGAAGCTCCAAGTTTTCAATATCTTCCAGCTGCTCTTTTCCCTTTGGGGTCTCCAGAATTGTGGGGATATGCCGCAACCGCTGATCATTCATCAGAAACCGGAACCCTTCCGTTCCAATCGTACCCTTGCCAAGATGTTCATGCCTGTCAACCCTTGATCCCAGCGGCTTCTTGCTGTCATTCACATGAAAACACTCCAGCCGATCCAACCCCAGAATTTCATCAAACTCCCTGAATACCTTTTCACATCCGGTTGCGGTGCTGATATCATAGCCGGCAGCAAAGATGTGTGCAGTATCAATACACACGCTCATGCGCTCCTTTTCTTCCACCAGTTCAATGATTGCTGCAAGCTGTTCAAAAGTATGTCCGATTGATGTTCCCTGACC
>JAEXTR010000182.1 GCA_023406915.1 Bacteroidota bacterium | reverse complement strand
GTTCCAGTGCATCATCAAACCGCATTTGCCGTATCCGCAGTTCTGCCTTTGAGAATGAGAGCAGGCTTACAGAATCTGTTAACTGAGGATTCAAAACCATGGAAAGGATCAGGGCATCATTTGCATTCGGATCCTGGAGCTGCATTGCAATAGTGTTCAGGTAATTCATTGCTGCGTCTCTTTTCCCGTTAAGCAATTCAAGTTCTGCCAGTTCAAACCGGGCACGGTTTTTATCGGGTTCTGCTGTCCTCGGGTGTACGATAATGCTTTGGAACTGCCGGGCAGCGCTCTCTATCTCTTCCCGTTGCAGTGCAAAGTCTGCAAGTGCAAAACAGGATGATGAAAAATAATTCGATGCAGGGTAGTGGCTCACTACCTTTGCAAAATACGGTTCCGCCTCCTGCGGTGATCCCGTCAGCAGCATCAGTTTTCCGCACCGGTAGAGTGCTTCCGCAGCTATTTCATTTCCCTCATACTGGCTGATAATATCGGTGTATGCAGCAATGATCGCCTTATACCCGGGGTCCCTGACCGGTTCAGGTTTAAAGAGAGGTTTCCAGTCGGGTATCTGACTCTGGTATTTCCGGTTGATCAGCTCTTCATTCACGGAAGCAGAGGAAAGCCTTACACGGGAGATCATTGGGGAATGCGGATAGGTCTCAAGGATATACGCTAGCAAGCCTGCTGCCTCAGTCAGGTGCTTTTCCTGTTCAAGCCGGGCAGCAAGGTTAATCAGTTCTGTACCGTCACGGGACACCTTTTTATCAACCTGCTTAGCAAGCTCAACGGCGCGGCTTACCGTTCCCGCTGCCAGATGAAGACTGATCAGCAGCCTGGAAACAGATACATCGCTTTCATCCGCCATCTCTTCAAATACGGCAATCATTTCCTGCAGTGCTTCCGTCCCCCGGTTCATGGCTATGATCCGTGTCTCAATGGTACCAGCCTGGTTCGGGTCACGCTTCAGCAGTTCCGCATACTCTTTGGCAGCGGCAGCGTATTGCATCTTTGCCTGATACAGGTTTGCCAGGTCGTAGGAGAAAAACCTCGGGTCGTTGGTCACCTGTTTCCCCCGGTTCAGAAACTCGATCGCAAGATCAAATGTCCTGAGCTCCGTTGCCATGGCTGCAAATAACTTGTAGTTCGAGGGATTGGAAGGGTGCAGCGCTATCCCCTGTTCCCATGCCTGTTTTGCACGCCCTTCATTTCCCATCAGAAAGTATGTACGCCCCAGTTGTGCATGCAGCATCGGTTCGGTGGGGTACTGCTTCATCCTTCCTTCAATCAGCAGGATGGAAGCATCATAATTCTTCACCTGAATGTAGACCCGGTTCAGTGCCTCGTAAAATGGCAGACTATTCGGATCAAACCGGTACACTTCCTCATACAGGGTTTTAGCCCTTTCGTAATCGCCTGACTGCTCGTAACTTTGTGCCAGCAGATATTTGTTCATAATATCTGTTGGCTGCGCGTGGAGAAAGCATGCCGTAAGTATGAGAAAAATAAGTATTTTCATTATGCAAAAATCGTGTTAATTGCCTTGCCTATCAAGGATGAAATTCATCTTTTTCTGAATGGTTCTCTGCTAAAATAGACTGTTCTTAATCCTGTAAAGTTCCGGAGGTCCTGAGTGTCCCAGATTGTTGATATTGTTGCCAAACCCGATGAAGCATTCCGGGAAGAAATCCTGAAGGTAAAGGCTGCCCGGGCTATCCGCAGCTATGTGGATCGGGTGAAGGTGCTGAAGCGCTCCGTTGATGCACGAGGAAAAAGACCAGTGTACCGCCTCCGGGTGGAAGTCTTCGAAAAAGGGGAACCCCTCGTGCCCGAAACACCTGTTCTTTACAAGGGTGCTGACCTCCCGTCCCGGGTGATCATTGTCGGTATGGGTCCGGCAGGGATGTTTGCCGCCCTGCGCCTTCTTGAGTACGGTGTAAAACCAATCATCATCGAACGGGGAAAGGATGTGCGGGAACGCCGCAGAGACCTCCGCGCCATTCAGCAGTTTCATACGGTCAACCCTGATTCCAATTACTGCTTTGGTGAAGGCGGGGCAGGCACTTACTCTGATGGCAAACTCTATACTCGTTCTGATAAAAGGGGTGACATCAAAAAGATCCTCCGCGTCCTTGTGCAGCATGGGGCAGTTGAGGATATTATGGTTGACGCACACCCCCACATTGGCTCCAATAAATTACCCCTCGTGGTGCAGCAGATCAGGGAGACAATCATCTCCCACGGTGGAGAAGTTCACTTCAATGCCCGCGTGACAGATCTGATTCTTCGTGAGGGTACCGTGACCGGGGTTGAAATCAATGGAAGCGGTACGCTGCAGGGTGATGCAGTGATTCTGGCAACTGGACACAGCGCCAGGGATATCTACCAGCTTTTACAAAGGAAAGAGATTCTCCTTGAACGAAAGGACTTTGCGATGGGGGTCAGGATTGAGCATCCTCAGAGCCTGATCGATGAAGTCCGCTATCATACCCCCGTCAGACCTGCTGAACTTCCCGCTGCATCATACAGCGCAGTGTGCCAGGTTGGTGGCAGGGGGGTCTTCTCATTCTGTATGTGTCCCGGTGGGATCATTGTCCCTGCATCCACAGCACCGGAAGAACTGGTGGTAAATGGTATGTCCCTTTCCCGGCGTGATTCCCCGTTTGCCAACAGCGGCTTTGTAGCCGAAGTAAAGGAAGAAGACCTGATTCCATTTCAGGATCAGGGTGTACTGGCAGGACTTGCCTATCAGGCATCAATTGAAAGAATGGCTTTCGAAGCTGGTGGAAAAACCCAGGTTGCCCCAGCTCAGCGGGTTACCGACTTTTTACAGGGTAAAGAATCTTCTTCGTTGCCGGGTACTTCCTACATCCCCGGTATCGCTCCGGCACCGCTGCATGCCCTTTTGCCAAAGGCAATCAGCACACGCCTGCAGGGGGCATTGAAAGATTTTAACCGGAAAATGAAGGGGTATATTACCAGTGAGGCGATCATGGTTGGTGTAGAATCGAGAACGAGTTCACCGTTGCGCATCCCCCGCGATAAAATCACGGGGATGCATCTTACAGTACAAGGGTTGTTCCCCTCGGGTGAGGGGGCAGGGTATGCAGGCGGTATTGTGTCCGCTGCGGTGGATGGAGAAAAGAGCGCCGGTGCGGTGTTGCAGTATCTGCAAGTGCCCGGTTTTAGTCCATCCGTTTCCCAATAATTTTTGCGATTGCCCGGATATCCTGCATCAGTGCGGCAAACTGATCCGGCAGCAGTGCCTGGGGTCCGTCAGACAGGGCATGAATCGGGTCATGATGCACTTCGATCATCAGACCATCAGCCCCGGCAGCGGCGGCTGCCCTGGCAAGGGGTGCAATCTTGTTTCTGATTCCGCCTGCGTGTGAGGGATCAGCAATCACGGGCAGATGAGTGCGCTCTTTTAGCACCGGTATAGCGCTGATATCCATCGTGTAACGCGTTCCGTTTTCAAATGTTCTGATGCCGCGTTCACACAGAATCACAGATTCATTTCCCCCCGCAAGCATATATTCGGCTGACATCAGCAGTTCATCATAACTGGCAGATGGTCCCCGTTTCAGCATCACCGGTTTCTTAATCTTCCCCAGTTCCTTCAGCAGGGTAGTGTTCTGCATATTTCTGGCACCTACCTGAAAAATATCGATGTACCGGGCAATCAGGTCAATCTGTGCAAGCTCAAGCACTTCGGTGATGGTGACCAGACCGAATGCCTTACCTGCTTCGGAAAGAAGGCGGAGCCCCTCTTCACCCAGACCCTGAAAGGCGTAGGGGGATGTGCGCGGTTTATAGGCACCCCCGCGTAAAATCTTTGCGCCTGATTTGGCGATGGTTTCCGCAATGGTAAAAATCTGGTTCTCATTTTCGACCGCACATGGTCCGGAGATCACCACCAGTTCATCACCGCCGATGCTGACATCCCCGACCGTGATGATGGTGTCGGATTCCTTATAATCTCTTCCTGCTAAACGGTATGGCTGGGTAACCCGGACAACATCGCGGACTCCTTCCAGAATCTTGATGCGTCTGATGTCAAACTCAGGCTTCACGCCGATAGCACCAATAATATTGTGCTCCTCACCGCGGGAACGGTGTACCGAAAAGCCAAACCGTTCAAGGGTCTGGATGATCTCTTCGGTTCTTTCTTCGGTGATATTCTTTTCTAATACTACAATCAAGGGTTACTCCGGTTCTCGGTCAATCATGAAATTTCTTTTCGCCTGCCCGCACAGCAAAGGGGAGATGATCCTCCTTCCCCGGCACAGCGCAGGAATACGCATCGCTGTATGAACAATACGGATTATACAGCATGTTAAAGTCCAGCGTGTACAGGTACTCAGGATCCATGGATGGGGTAAAATCAAGGTAGCGTCCGACGTGATACGTTTCCGATCCGGTGGTTTCATCAGTCAGCCAGATACTATAGTAAATACCGTAGTTCTTTGAGTTTCCCTGATACACATTCAGCTTATGTGCATTGTTCCCATACTGTATGGTCAGGTATCCATAGGCTAAAACCTGTCTTGCTTCCCCTTTAGTTCCTGTAATGGTCACTGTTGCAGGATTTGGGTACCTTGTCAGTTTTGACTGGAATACAAATGATGAATCATAGTCAAAATATCTGAGCGGGTGAAAGGTGACCTTCCCCTTTGCATTAAAGGGAGATAAAGAATCAGTTTCCATAAACCGGTTCATTTCTGCCCGGCGTGCCAGTACAAAATCTTTTCCTGTTCCGGCTGAATCCAGCAACGGATATGCCGACGGTTCACTGGTAATGGTGATTTTGTCCTTCCCGGTTTTGCATCCGGCAATGAACAACAATGACAGTAAGATAACGGCGTAACGCATACTACTCCTTTGTAAAATCCATATCAACAATCTTTAGCTCGCCTGGGTAGGAAAGCTCCCCGATCTCTGTCACCACTGACGGACGCGCATATATTTCCATCGTGACCTTTTTGCTGCTGTGCCCGGTAAGGTTCAGCGCCAGTTGCAATAAAGATTCATACGATTTGTCTTTAAATACCTTCATCAGGTCAAACTCAATTTTCAGCGGAAGGACGGTAGTTTCCCCTGTACCCGGGATAATGAACTGTTCATTAATATCGCCGCTGAACACTTCCTTCTGATCCAGCATCAGTCTGAAGGGGAAACGCTTGATAGTGGCGTCGGTTCGGGGGTACCCGCCTTTACCGTCATTCGGATTGAGAGCATCCACATTCACCACAAAGGATACCGGCAGTGAACCGCCGGCTACCCCCGCAAGCACGGAAATCATATCCAACGGTGAAAAATCATCGATGGAGTTTTTTCCGGAAAGATTGATTCCTTTCACGGCAACCTGATTGACTTCACCCAGTTTGAATTTCAACCGGGAGATATTGACAAATGTTTCATACAACTGACACCCGGTAAAGCTTACAGCTGCAATGAGTAACAGAAGTAGTATTCTTTTCAAGATTCCTCCGCTCGTTTCTTCAGATCGTTCAGTTTTTGCAGTGCCTGCAATGGGGTAAGGTTCTCAATTTCGAGGGAACTGATCTCCTTCCTGATTGCATCATCCCTGATCTCAAACAGGTTATACTGCAAGTCATCCTCAACCTTTTTTCTCGCAATTTTTGCCTTCTTCATTTCATACGGTGTCAGTTCTTTCCCTTCCAGATTGGCAAGGATCTCTTTTGCCCGTTCGGTCACAGTCAGGGGGAGTCCTGCCATTTGTGCCACCTGTATGCCGTAGCTGTGATCAGCCTGTCCGGGACTCACCTTGTGCAGGAAAATAACCTTATCGTCATACTCCCGCACCTCAACCTTATAATTCTTTATTCTGCTAAAGATATCGGCAAGTTCATTCAGTTCATGATAATGAGTGGCAAAAAGAGTCTTTGCCGCACGGGCTGGATTTTCGTGCAGGTACTCGGTAATAGACCATGCAATACTGATTCCGTCAAAGGTGCTGGTTCCTCTGCCGATTTCATCAAGCAGCAGCAGGCTCTTCTCCGTGCAGTTGTTCAGGATGTTCGCAGCCTCGTGCATCTCAACCAGAAAAGTGCTTTCACCGGCAGTGATGTTATCCGATGCGCCCACCCTGGTGAATATCCGGTCAACAACGCCGATCACCGCGGATTCTGCCGGTACGAATGATCCGATCTGTGCCATCAGCACGATCAGCCCCATTTGCCGGAGATAGACTGATTTTCCAGCCATATTTGGTCCGGTCAGGATGATGATCTGCTCCGTTGCCGGATCGAGTTTGCAGGAGTTTGGCTGAAATTTCTGTCCCGGTGGAAGCGACTGTTCCAGTACCGGATGTCTTCCGTTTGTGATAAACAGCATGCCTGATTCATCCACCACCGGTTTTGTATACCGGTACTCAGCCGCAGCAACGCCTAATGACAGGAGTGCATCAACCCGGGCAACCAGTTGCGCATTCCGCTGTATCTGTTCCGTGAATGAGGCTACAAAAAGTCTCAGTTCATTGAAAATCTGGCTCTCCAGTTCATAAATTTTTTCTTCCGCGTGCAGCACTTTCTCTTCATACTGCTTCAGTTCGGCGGTGATATACCGTTCACCGTTTGTCAGGGTCTGCTTCCGTGTATAATCCGCGGGTGCTTTTTCAAGGTTCGCATTCGTGATCTCAATGTAGTACCCGAACACCTTATTGTAACTTACCTTCAGACTCGAGATGCCCGTGCGTTCCCGTTCCTTTTTCTGATAATCTGCAATCCAGGTTTTCCCGTTGATTCTGATTTCGCGCAACTCATCCAGTTCAGCGGAATAGCTCCCCCGTACCACTCCCCCTTCGAG
>JAEXTR010000180.1 GCA_023406915.1 Bacteroidota bacterium | reverse complement strand
AGGTAATAATTATTAAATTACGCAAAAGAGTATCCCATTCTCAAGTACTCTTTCGAAAGTAGTTCTCAAAGAATTATTGAGGTAATAGGAGAGAATCTCATGCAGATAAAAGGAGGCTGTCGTAAACGTCTGTTAAAAAAATGAATGGCAATACAGAATTTTAATTCCGTAGCATGAATAGACGATTTATTACAGCCTCATAGTACATAGTTAGTATTGTTCTACTTAATCAGATGCATCTTCTTTACCAGTCTGGATGCTCCCGATTCTACCTGGTAAAAATAGGTACCGCTTGCGAGCGTGGATGCATCAAACTCCACAGTATAGGTCCCTGCCTGCAGCTGTCCATTTACCAGCGTTGTTACCTGCTTCCCAAGGATATCGAACACTTTCAGTGTTACTACCCCCGATGCAGGCACAGAAAACTGAATTCTGGTGGATGGGTTAAATGGATTCGGATAATTCTGCTCAAGTACGAATGCTGATGGTACAGAATTAACTTCCACTGTCAGCGTCTTGGAGTACGCAGTCGTTCCGTCAAAGTCCGTCTGCTTCAGGCGGTATGATACTTCACCTGTTGATACAGACTCATCACGATAAGTATAGTGATGTGCGGTTGTGCTGGTGCCCATACCTTCAACAAATCCGATCGCTTCCCATGCCTGACCGGAATTTCTTTCAACAGTAAAGCCCTGGTTGTTGGTCTCTGTAGCAGTTGACCAGTTCAGCACCACTGCGGTTCCTTGCTGTGCAGCCTGAAACGTAGTGAACTCAACAGGTACTGGCAGGAAGGTATCCCAGTATACTTTCTTTCCGCTACCTGATTCACCAACCCATGCAACACCGGTATTATTACCTACCGGCAGGGGAACGATAATTGGCTTTGTGGCATCAAGTGAAACAAATGCTGGCAGATTATTAACCTGGCTGAACATACTAAATCCTGCTGAGTCCTGTCCTGCAATTCCATACATAATCTTGTCAGTACCTGTTGTGGGATTACCCACCTGCATACTGTCAGAGTAGTACACAAGCTCAAACCCGGAGCCGGCTGGCATCTTTCCATTGATGTCAATGCCATAGCTGCTGTACAATTCAGCAGCATTGATCAGCACTGGCGCTTCGTATGATGTACCGCCCGTTATGCTTCTTCTGCCCCAGACTTCTGATTTCCCGTTGTCCAGCGTGTACAGTATCCACACAATGCCATTCCCGGCAACCATTTTATATTCGCGTTTAGGCAATGTGCCGGTAATAATGTCCTGGAATCCTGCTGATGCCACAGTGCCAACACCTGTCTCGCGGTACCGTGCAACACGAAGCACTGATGTTGCCGTGTCGGTCAACACGGGTCCATAATAGTTCAGGAAAAGAGTATCACCACTCAGTGATTTGTTTACCTTGGGCATAGCGCCACTACTGGTAATCAACCCGCGATTAATCCAGTTGAACCCTCCGGTTGTGGATGAATATCTGATGATACTGTTCGTTGCCAGTGAATCAAGAAACACATAGATTGAATTCGTTGAGGTAATTGCCACATCAAAACTGCGATAACCACCATTGAAGATTGGATTGATAAAAGTGGTCTGAATGTTCCAGGAGTACACCCCGTTTCCGATTCGGAAAAAGCAGTATACAGAATCTTCTTGCGAGCGGATTAACTTCATATCCTCCACTTTCCCACGGTAGTTAATCCCGTTCACATTTGACCAGGTCATCCCACCATCGGTTGACTTCTGAATCAGTAGTCCCAGATTTGCAGTGGAAAGAGTATCATTGATGGCGATAAAAAGCTCACCGTTCGCCTTCTGAACACCGTGCATACCACCCATCGGTTCAGTATTCAGAACAACATAATCATCACCCCACTCATTGCTGTTGCCTGCATGGAAAATTGGTTTTTCCACTTTCAGTGACTGGGCAAACATTGCACCTGAAAGGATGAAAAGGAAGAGCAAATAGAAACATTTTTTCATTGCGACCTCATATAGTTTATTAAGTGAACACACATATTTAACTTAGTAATCATTTATGTTCTATGCAATACCTCTGCCCCCCGGCTTTAATTTCATCAATCCACCTCTACCGGCTGGGATCCCTCACATTCACCACCGCCTGAAACTTCACATTCCCTGTTTCTGCACTCTTCCCGGTAATAAAATACACACCTTCCGCATCCTCAGGATTATGCTGCAATAGCACAATCTTTTCGCCAGTCATTGTACCTTCCAGAAAATTAATCTGGATACTCCGTATCCCGCACTTGCTGTACTCCTCTTCCGGAATGGAGTCCCAAATCCAACGTGCATAATGCGCATTATTCATGTGATGATTCGTATCAATATCACTCAACCTCACCACCCGCTCAGCCACTTCTATCATCGGTTCTGGTATGCTGATCTTCTCTGGCGTCCCATTAACCGCAGACGGTGCCCCATCATAAACCAGCTCCACCGGCAATGTCTCAATCCTTTTTGGTCTGTTCCGCTCCAGATCAACAAGCAGCCATGCCGACGTTGCATGTACCAGCTCTTCACCCTCCGCACTTCTCAGACAAAAATCCCTCATCGCAAATAACCTGTCGATCCCTTTTGGCCAGGTACTCAGTACTACAGAATCCTTCCACTGAGGCATCCTGGTAATCTCAACCCGTATCCGGGCTAGCATCCACGTCGTCCTGTTCGCCTGCAAAGCATCAAACCCGATACCCATGTTATCAGCATTCACCCCCGCCAGCTCCTGGAACCGGTTAAATAATGAAAAAATCGATAACCTGCCATGCAGGTCAGACTCATACGATGCTACAGTGAATCTCTCAGATTCAATAAGGTGAAAACTCATACATGCTCATATCATAAAAAAAATCTCATTCACCCCAAAATTACCCATTTGCCCCCACTCTTTCAAATCCTCATATGATTATGCAGTCCTTACCTTCTCCTCCGCCGAAGGAGGAATCCATTGTTTAATTCCTCTAATCGCTTGTATTAAAACAATTTGCCCCTCCTGTTTCCCTTGTTTTTCACCCCCGCACTTGGTAAATTAAACCAACAAAATTATGCTATTATGGTATTTCATAAAGTAATAAGTTTTTACTATCAAAAACTGAATCCTCTTTTGCTCAGGCACTGCCCTGACTTGTAAGCTTTGCTCACACCAATTCTTTACAAGAATCCCGTTTTACTTTCCGGTGCAATAATGTATTCGGTCTGTCGTAAGTTTATAATCAATGTTTCGAAATAATTCACCCGGAAGTTCACCCTCCTCTGGCAGGCGTGTAACAATTGGTGAGATCAGAATTCACACATAAAAGAAAATTTGGAGTTATTATGGATATGGTAAAAGTTGTTATTTGGGGCTTCGGCGCAATGGGTAGCGGTATGGCTCGCATGCTCTTGTCAAAAAAAGGTGTTCAGATCGTTGGTGTCTGTGACCTCCACCCCGAACGCGTCAATAAAAGCATATTCGAAATTCTCGGTATCGACCGCGGTGACCACCCCGATGTGATCATCAATAGCGATATCAACACCGTCCTTACAGAAAAATGCTGCGACGTCTGTCTCTGCGCCACAGATTCATTCACCAAAAAAGCTTTCCCGCGCCTGAAGTTCGCTCTGGAGAAAAAAGTGAACGTCATCTCCACCGCCGAAGAAATGGCATACCCCAAAGCCCAGGACCCGGAACTCACCGTTGAACTCAACAAAATTGCAAAGGAAAACGGCGTATCCATCCTCGGTACTGGCATCAACCCAGGCATGATCATGGACCTCCTCGTCGTCTGTCTCACCGGTTGCATGACCGATGTGCAGCACATCGAAGCAAAACGCGTGAATAGTCTCTCCCCGTTCGGTCCCGCAGTTATGGAAGAGCAGGGCGTAGGCATCACCGTAGAAGAGTTTAACAACGGCGTAAAAAACGGCACCCTCGCTGGTCACGTCGGCTTCGCAGAGTCCATCCACATGATTGCAGATGCCATCGGCTGGAAAGTCGATAAGTTTGAAACTCAGATGTCACCCATCGTTACCGATGTTGACAGAAAATCAGAATATGGCTTCGCAAAAGCCGGAAATGTTGCCGGCGTCAATATGACCGGACAAGGCTACGTCAACGGTGAAGTATTTATCGATATGATCCACCCGCAGCAGATTGAACCTGAACAGGTCGGCGTTCATACGGGTGACTACATCACCATCAAGGGTACCCCCGAAGTCAATATGTGCATCAAGCCAGAAGTACAGGGCGGACTTGGTACCATTGCGATGTGCGTCAACATGATTCCCCATATCATCAATGCCGCACCCGGTCTAAAAACCATGATTGACCTCCCTGTGCCAAGAGCCATCATGGGCGATATGCGTGAACTGATCAACAGGTAAAAAAATGACTATTATCAAAAAAGGCAGTTGGGTGCAAATTCGCCAGACTGTCCTCAACCCCGCAGACCGCGCCCCGCAGGTGCCGGAGGATACCAAAAAGGTGCCCCTTCAGCTCTGGGTCAAGGGTGAACTCATGCAGGATGCCTCCCTCGGTGATACTGTTACCATCACTACCGCAACCGGCAGAATGGTAACCGGAGAACTCGTTGCCGAAAATCCCCCCTATACCCATTCCTTCGGCAATTTCGTCCCTGAACTCCGAATGGTCGGTGAACAGGCACGCACAATCCTTTCCGGAGGTAAAGCATGAGTAACCTGGATATGTCCTACGCCGCTGTCATGGGTCGCAAAAACGAAATCATGAAAAAAGCCATCGGCATCGATTACAGCCAGTTTGAATCTGGTGGTATTGCCTTTGACTACGAGGGGATGATGCAAAAGGCAGGTTACTCCCTCAATGAGATCCGGGAAATCCAGAACGCCGTCAGCGTCGGAAACACCCCCCTCATTGAACTGCGTAACATCACCGCCCTTGTCAGAACCTGTGCAGCCCCTGGTATGGGCGCCCGCATCTTCATCAAGGATGAAGCGTGCAACCCGTCAGGCAGTTTCAAAGCACGCCGTGCCGCCACTGCCGTGTACCATGCAAAAAAACTCGGATACAAAGGTGTCATCGCTGCTACCAGCGGTAACTACGGCGCCGCAGTCGCATCCCAGGCAGCCATGCATGGTCTGCAATGTATCATCGTGCAGGAGTGCTACGATAGCAGTATGAAGGGTCAGCCCGAGATTCTGGAAAAACAGCGTGCTTGTGAGGCTTACGGAGCAGAAGTCGTGCAGCTTACCGTTGGTCCTGAGCTCTTCTACGTTTTCCTTCAGCTGCTGGAATCAACCGGATACTTCAATGCGTCCCTTTACACGCCATTCGGTATCGCCGGAGTGGAAACCCTTGGCTACGAACTGGCGGAGCAGTGTAAAGCCCGCACGGGCAAGTTCCCTGAAGCCGTCGTGGTCACACATGCCGGCGGAGGCAATATCACCGGTACTGCCCGCGGTATGATTAAGGCAGGTGCCGCAGCTACCCGCATCATCGGCGCCAGTGTTGACCTCTCAGGGCTCCACATGGCATCCGATACCGCCTTCAACCGGAAGTCCTTCACTACCGGACACACAGGCTTCGGCATCCCCTTCGCCACCTGGCCCGATCGCGCAGATGTTCCCCGCAACGCCGCCCGCCCTCTCCGCTATATGGATGAGTACGTACTCGTTAAACAGGGTGAAGTATTTTATATGACTGAACTTCTCGCCGTCCTGGAAGGTCTCGAAAGAGGGCCCGCCGGCAATACTTCACTTACCGCTGCATTCGCCCTCGCACAGACCATGCCGCAGGATGCAATCATCGTTGTGCAGGAAACCGAATACACCGGCGCAGGGAAACACCCGCTGCCGCAGCTTAGCTTCGCAAAGCAAAACGGCATCAGCCTCATCACTGGTGACCCCGAACTGGAACAACCCGGCACGGATATCATCCTCCCGGATCATCCAAATCGTATCCGCATCAGGCACTATGACCTGCAGAAGGCAAAGGTATCCTACATCCGCAATTGCGTTGCAAATGCAGGGACCACACCCCTCACCGCGGATGATATCGCCTTCATCGCCGCTGATATCAAAGCTGATACCGCTTTCGTGAATAAAGTGTTGAATGAACTGAACAATAACAAAGCATAAATGAGAAAAGGATCCATCAAACTATGAAACGCGCAGATGACTTTGAAACCAGAAGAAAGCATCTTGCCGGCTTGACCGATGAACAGCTGAAAGAACGCTTCTGGCAGCTGGCAGATAAAATCGTTGAGCCGATGCTTGAACTGGGCTATAAAAATACCACCCCCGCAATCGAAAGGAGCATTCTTTTGCGTATGGGATTCTCTAGCCTTGAAGTAAAACCTATCGTTGATGGCGTCATCAACAAGGGTCTGACGAAGTACGGTGCCGGTAATGTCGTGTACCGCCTTTCTAATAAACTTGGCGTCTCCATCCGTGATGCAGGTCTTGCACTCGCTAACGGTAAATACTGGGAT
>JAEXTR010000159.1 GCA_023406915.1 Bacteroidota bacterium | reverse complement strand
GGATTCTTTCTGCGACAGCCTCACGTTGGTCTGGTACGAACCACTCAATCACAGGTGTTCCGATGATTTCATCTCTTGTAGTCGCACCAAATAGGCGCAATCCTGCTTCGTTGATATATGCAAATTTGTAGTCTGTCTGAATGAAAATGGCATCAGGGGCAGAGTCAATGATGTGTGTCATCTCCTCCTGATTTTCCTGAAGCTGAGCCTGAAGGTGCTTTTGGACGGTAATATCACGTACAAATCCGAGAAACTTTTTATCTGGAAGTGCCACACCCGTTACTTGACAGACTCCTTTTTCGCCACCTTTTTTAATAATACCTATCTCAATAGTGGATTCTTT
This sequence comes from Bacteroidota bacterium, assembly GCA_023406915.1. GTDB lineage: Bacteria > Bacteroidota > Ignavibacteria > Ignavibacteriales > Ignavibacteriaceae > JAEXTR01. Next base: position 11,389 of record JAEXTR010000159.1, on the reverse strand, counting down.
ATTTTGGCGTAGATTATTGAAATGTTGGACCCCTGCGATTCGTGAATCAGAAGAAACCAGGTTAACAAGCGGCATGCCGATTAGCTCTTCCCGGGAGTAGCCGGTGATTACCTCTGCTGCAGGGTTGACTTCGATGTACCTCCCGGTATCATCAGCAATAAAGATACCAAACGGGATCTTGTGGAACATAGTCTGATAGTTGATGCCAGCTGAAAGAGGTTCCCGGACGCTTGATAGGATAACAGGTTGTGAACGATAGAAAACCAGAATTGCACTCACATCCACATTCAGGACTCCTCTGTTTTTAGTGCGGATGCTGGTGGCTGTATTGAAATACCCATGGGTAAGCAGTTCGTTAATCCGGTAATCAGTAGCATTATTGTCCTGCTGATATACTTCAATATCCTGAAGGCTCATATTTTGTAGTTCTTCAGAAGTGTATCCGCTCAGTCTGGAGGCTGCCTGGTTCACTCTGGTGAACTTCCCTGGCAAGAGGGAGTTATCCAGAGTAAACATCACCATTGCATCCTGGTTTGCCTCAAAAAGTGAGTCATAGAAGGCATCTATACGGGCTACATCATTCTCGGGAAATACCGGCTTGACTTTAAAAGTAATGGTAATAAAGTCGGTATCTGTGGTTGTTACAGAAGAGGGTGTAATATGAAGTAATTCCCAATTACCGTCAGCGTCGATGAGACGTATTTCACCTGATAAATTTGGAATTCTTCTCCCCCTGGCAATTTGGTGCAGAAGGGGCTCCCAGATTTCGAGATCCTCCGGATGGAGCTTCTCCTTCAAGTCAAACTCATATAGCCCCCTGTCTGCAGGCCTCATATCGATGACTGCCTGAAGACCGGGGAAAGAAACACTTAAGCTATGTCCTTGAAAAGAGTTCACTGTACCTGAATAATGGTTTGTGTAAGTCTCAGGGGATAAGGTTTATTTAACATTGAGCCAACAAGAAACCTTATTCTGATGTACTATCGAAAACAGAAATAAATAAGTTGAGTTAACAAAGGAAATAACTGCATTTTTCACATTATTTTAAGGGGTTATCCTTGCGCCTGATCAACTGGTTTCTCCCGAAATATTCTTATAATAAAGGCTGTATTTATCAGAATTTACCTACGCAAGAAATGGAGTAAACCTTGAACGAGATAAATCACGATTCCGTATACCAGAAGGCTGATGCCCTGTCAGGAGAATTTGATTACTCCCTGAACGAGATTGCTGTTATCCTGGCTGCAGGACATGGAAAACGAATTAAGTCTACAAAGTCCAAGATGCTGCACAGTATCTGGGGTATCCCGACCGTTGAGCGGGTGTACAACTCCACGAAGGACGAAGTTAGCCAAATGAACACGATAATAGTTGTGGGTATCAAGGCTGATGATGTAATGGAAGTGTTTGGTTCAAAACCTCATACGAAATTTGCCTATCAGAAAGAGCAAAAAGGTACCGGGCACGCTGTTCAGGTGGGCATCGAAAAGATCGATAAGGATAAGTTCACCGGTATTCTGTATGTCCTCCCCGGGGATATGGGGCTCATCGATCGAAAAACCATGGTGGACTTCAGGAATGACTTTGTAAAATCAAAAGCTGATATGATGGTGCTCACCGGTATCTATGAAGGACCTCTGGAACAAAATTCGTACGGTAGAATTGTTCGTGTGAAGGATGTTGATGAGGCGGGAAGTCCCTCAGGAGTTGATTTTGGAAAAGTTATTGAAATTATGGAACATAAAGACATTCTGGCGCTCGCTGATGATGAAATCTACCGGACAGAGTATAATGGGAAAGTCTACGCTTTCTCACGTAAGGAATTACTGGTGAACCGTGAGTTTAACTCAGGTGTGTACGCCTTTGACTTCAAAAAGCTCATTGATCTTATTTACCGGATAACCGACAATAATGCTCAGGGCGAAATCTATATTACCGACCTGATCGGTATGTTCAATAAGGAAGGATACGCAGTAAAAGCTGTCAGTCCTGCAGAACAGTATGTGGTGATGGGCTTCAACGATAAATCGGTACTGAAGACGATGGAAAAAGTGTACCGGAATATAGTTTATGATAAAATTGGTAAAATCATTGAGTTTGATGACCCGGATGACTTTTATATTCATGAGAGCGTCGTGGAAGATATCCTTTCCATGGATAAGAAAGGGATACCTCTCGATATCCGCCTGGGAAAAGGTGTGTATATCGGAGAGGGTGTCAGTCTGAACTATAATGTCTGGCTAAAGAAAAATGTGTTTGTTAATGGTAATGTGAAATTTGGCAGTGGCGTAACGGTATGGGAAAATGCCCATTTATCCTGTTTTCAGGGACAGGAGTTCGTTATTGGTGATGGGGTTGAAATCCTCTGGGGTGACATCATCAAGGGAAATATTGTGATTGGTGAAGGGAGTAAGATCGAGTCAAGTGTAAATATGACCGGCAGTGATGAGTCTCCGCTGAGAATTGGCAGAAACGTCCTGATTAAAGGTACCAGCTACATTTTCGGTTCCGTGATTGAAGATGATATCCACATCGAACATAGTGTGATTATCAGAAAACGGGTGATCAGATTGCAGAGACGGGATGGAAGTATTCAGTCTGTCCGGTTTTATCTGCCTATGCCAACAGGTGCAGATGTCATTGAGGACCTTCGGGAGGTTTAAAATAAGGAAACCCCGCGCCCGGCGCGGGGTTTTTCAATTCTTCAGAAGCTTTTAATTACGCCTGTTCAGCAGGAGCTGCAGTCGGTTCAATTCCGTTAACGTGGAGCGTAAGGCTTGACTTCTTACGGGCAGCATTATTCTTATGGATTCTGCCTTTTACACTGATACGGTCAATATATGCAACTGCTTCTTTGTAGGCTGCATCGGCTTCTTCTTTGGTTGCAGCACTGTAAACCTTCTTTACGAGGGTCTTCATTTTTGAGAGAGAGGCTTTGTTCAGTTCACGACGCTTCTTATTCTGACGGATTCTCTTCTCAGCAGATTTATGGTTTGCCATATTTTCTTCAACTTTTTTTAATTAACAGTCCGCTAATATATGAAACAATAGTAATTTAGTCAAATTTTAAATGGGGCTTGTGTGAGAAAAAATGAGCAAAAAGCAGGTTTTTACCTGAATTAGCATAAATAGACAGGAAAAAAAGCGGGAATTGTGAGCATTCTGGGAGTCGCAGAGCTGTAAGGACGGTGATTTGAGTTGATTTCCCCTCCCTGATAATAGTATATTTGTTGTTCTGATTTTTTCATTTTCTGCACAGGAAAGCAAACATTGAGATACCGTACGCTGCTGTTACTGATTCTCCTCATTCTTCCGGTTCACGCGCAAACAATTATAAAGGATCTGCCCGGTTACGAAACCACTACTGAACAGCTTTCGTATTATGAAAACTCTGATACCCGCTCTATTATTCCGCTGAACGGGAAGTGGAATGTTCGGGAGGCGGACGAGGAAGATGCCGTTACCGTGCAGGCTATGATACCTTCCATTATCAAAGGGGAAACTACTCTACTCTTTGAAAAAGAATTTCGCCTGAAGAAAGAAGAGATTGCAGGAAGCTCCTTCTATCTCACTTTCCTGGGCATCAGTCACGCTGCAGAAATTGTCCTGAATAACGCGATTATTGGAAAACACCCGGGGGGTGAGTTTCCATTCTCATTATTACTGCCTCAGGATCAGTTACGGAGCAATGAACCAAACCGACTGAGTGTTAAGGTGATTCCCGCCTCTAAATCTGGTGTTACCTTCCCCCTTAGCCAGCGTTTCCAGTACCCGGCAGAATATGCTGGTATTTTCCGTGATGTTTATATCAGACGAACCTCAATAGTTCATATCAGTGATTATGGTTACAAGGCTGAACTGGTGCAGGGAAAAACCGTAAAGTCTGAGTTCAGTATCTCTCTGGAAAATCTGCAATCCGGCGTTCGTCGGGATAGTGCAGGAAATGTCAGTGAGTTTACTGTACAAATCAGTATCAGTGATCGTCTTGGCGGGGGTGAGATCGTTAACTCAAAAACTCCTGTTACTATCCGCCGGGGAAGCGGCAAAAATATCACGGTACCTCTTTCATTTTCAATCCCTCAGTTGTGGTCTCCTGAATCACCGGTTTCATATACGCTGGATATTTCCCTGCTGCAGGGGGAAAGAACGGTTTATCAGATCACGCTGCCGGTCTCCTACTTCAGCCTGAAAGCCGGTGAACAGACCGCTATTCTGAACGGTTCTCCATACCGTATGAACGGTGTTACCTACTATCCGTCGAATGGGGAGTATGGGATGATGAGCTCCTATGCTCAAATGGAAAAAGACCTGAGACTGATCAAGGATGCAGGTTTTAATGCAGTTCGGTTTGCACGGCACGCCCCGCACCCCTATCTGCTATATGTCTGCCGCCAGATTGGATTGATTGCATTCATCGAATTACCCGTTGGAAGCATTCCGGAACAGGTAATTGAAAGTACGCTCTTTTTTGACTACGCAAAAAGTTATCTTACACAGTTTGTCCGGGCATACCGGAATTTCAGTTCTATCGGTGGAATCGGACTGGGACACTCATATATCTCAACCGGACAGAACCACAGACTATTTCTCTCTGATCTTGGGTTGGAGGCAAAGAAGCTTACATCTGCAACTGTATACGCATCATTTGCTGATAAAACACTGAAAGAGATTGAAAACATTGATCTGTACGGTTATGAGTTCCACGATGATCCGCTGGATGAGCAACTGCCTCTGTATGAAGAGATTGCTGAGCAAAGAGGAAGCGGAAGGGTGTTTATTTCCGAAGCAGGATACATCGCCAACCTGGGAGCAACCAACGGCAGAACCAATGCACACAGTCAGGAGGCGCAGGCCTATTTTTATGAGCAGCTGCTTTCCTTTATGCAGGAGCATCAGAGTGCCGGGTTTTTTATCAAAACCATGTTTGATTTCAGAGCACACTATCAATCTATTGTCTCAGGATATAATGAACATAAGGTGATCTATCTGGGGGTACTGGGTGAAGACCGTAACCCGAACAGACTGGGTTATAAGGTTATTCAGTCGTTTTTACAGAATAAGGAGCGGAAGACGATCCCACTTGGGGTAAGCAAAGATGATGCTCCGTTTATCTTTATCATTTTTGGAATTATGCTTGCAATCCTGATCGGGCTGCTCTTCAATTCAGGCAGAAAATTCAGGGAAGATGCCGGAAGGGCTTTGTTGCGTCCTTACAACTTTTTTAGTGATGTACGTGATCTTCGTCAGTTATCTGTACTGCAGACCACGATTCTTGCTCTGATACTGTCAGCCTCAATTTCGTTGTTGGTAAGTAATATTCTTTCGGGACTTCGATACTCCACCTATTTTGAAAGAGTGGTAGGAGCCTTTGGTAGTGAAACCCTCCTGAATGCTGTCAGCTACCTCGCATGGCACCCAATGGAAGCCTTGCTGATTCTGTCAGCAGCTGTCATGGCGAAATTCCTGTTCTTTACCCTTATCATCAAATTTGCATCATTGTTTGTAACCAATAAGGTATATCTGAGCAACGCATATCATACTATGGTGTGGTCATTCTTGCCTTTTGGATTGCTCATCCCTGTTGGTACTATCCTGTACCGCGTGATGCATATCAATGGCATTGACACAGCTGTCTGGATTCTCCTGGGATTTTTCGTGGTGTCCTGTATGTACCGGTTGTTTAAGGGTATTTATGTAATCTTTGATATCCATCCCCGCTATGTGTATATCTATGGGATATTCGTAATTGTTGTGCTGCTGGGGGGGATAATGTACTATTTCCAGAGTCAGAATGCAGCGCTGGATTACCTGTTTCAGACTATTCAAGAATTTAGCAGTAAGTCGTAATCATTGTATTTATCAAAACTCGAAATACTTGGCTTTAAATCCTTCCTTCAGAAGACGAATGTGATCTTCACCCCTGGAATTACGTCCATCGTAGGACCAAACGGCTGCGGAAAAACGAACATTGTGGATGCAATCCGCTGGTGTCTGGGAGAACAGAAGAGCTCAACCCTGAGAAGTGATAAAATGGAGAACGTGATCTTCAATGGTACAGCAGACCGGAAAGCCACTGGTATGGCTGAGGTGTCACTGACGATCAAGAATAACCGGGGTGTGCTGCCTACAGAGTATGATGAGGTTACCATTACCCGCAGAATTTTTCGCTCTGGTGAGAGTGAATACCTGCTGAACAAAAACATCTGCCGTCTGAAAGATATCACCAACCTTTTTATGGATACTGGAATGGCTTCAAATGCCTATTCGGTTATTGAATTAAAAATGGTTGAACAGATTCTGAATAATAAGGCTGATGACCGCAGACAGATGTTTGAAGAAGCCGCCGGCGTGAATAAATACAAACACCGCCGCAGAACAACCCTGAAAAAGCTTGAAGAGGTGAAGGGCGAACTGAACCGTGTGCGGGATATTGTGTCTGAGGTGGAGAAAAAAGTTGCTTCTCTTGAGCGGCAGGCGAAGAAAGCCGATAAGGCGAACTCACTGAAACAGGTGGTTACTGAACTTGAATTTGCTATTGCAGAGCGTGAAATTGCATTGCTGACCAGGAATGAGAAAGTCTGGAAAGAGGAACGTGAAACCCTGGTGGAAAAACGGAAGGAGAATGATCGCGCTCTCGCTGAGTGTGAACGTGAGTCAGCAGATATCCGGGCAAAACTCTCAGTCATTGAAGGTGCCCTGAAGGATAAGCGAAACGCTCTTGCCCTTCTGACGGAAAAAATATACAAGGAGGAACAGGGAATATCCGTTTCAGAAGAAGCCAAAAAATCCCTGACGCGCCAGATTCAAAGGCACACTACGGAAATTGAAGAACTGAAAGATCAGTTAGCCTATGCAGAGGAATCTGTTGAAGAGGCACGCGAGAAAGAAGGTCTGCTTGAGGCTGAAATTGAGAAACTGACCAAAGAATTGCAGTCTTCCTCTGAAGCAGTTGAAGCCCAAAGGCAGAGTATTGAAGCTCAGCGCCAGTCTGCTAAACAGGCGGAACAAAAATCGTTTGAGATATACAAAAACCTGACTTCGCTGAAGAACGATCTCGAGAAAGCAAAGGCAGAACATGAGCGCGTTGAAACCGGTATCCGGAAACGAAATGAACAGATACAGCAGCTTACTGGAACCATGGCAAAAAGCGTTGGTTTTATCGCTGACCTTAATGATGAAAAGACTGATGCCGAAAACCGCCTGAAGGATGCAAACCAACTCTATGCTGTAAAGCAAAAGGAAAAGGAAGAACTTGAAGTAAGACTTCAAAACCTGCGCTCAGAGGCGATGGAGAAAAAGTCTGCATTCACTGCCGTTGAGCAGAGAATCACTTTCCTTCAGGACTTACTCAATTCACTGGAAGGACTCTCGACCGGTACGAAAACGCTGTACGAAGATGATTCATGGAAAGGAAAAGAGTTCCCCCTGCTCGCAGGTGTGGTCAACTCCCGTGAGCAATACCGTTTCGCCATTGAAGCATCATTAAAGGCAAATCTGAATGCAATTCTGATTACTGCATTTGAAGATCTCAATTACGCAGTTGGGCTGCTTCGTGATAAAAATGCAGGAAAGGCTACTTTCTATCTGCAACGGAGGGCGACTGAGATGAAGAAGACGCTTTCAGAGCGTTTTTCAGACTTTCTTCACTCCAGAAGAAGAAAGAAGCTTGCTGTTGAGGCAGGTTTCCTGGCGTGGGCAGAACAAGAGATTGATGCTGATGACCGGTGGAAACCATTGCTGCACGAGATAATCTCCGGAACGGTTATTATTGATACCCTTGAGCATGCACTTGCCTTGTACTCAAGATATCCGGAATTCAGTTTTGCAACATTACAGGGCGACTATATCAGTAAGCAGGGTTTTATTGATGGTGGTGCAATTCCGCGCGCAGATGATACAATCTTTGGTAGAAGGCAATTACTGAAAGACTTACTCGCTTCATTACCGGCTATGGAACAGGAATACCAGGCGGTAAATAATGCCGTGAGCGAAACAGAACAACTGTTGACTCAGATTGACCTAAAAGTGCTTGCCGAAAAGGAGAAGCTCCTCTACAATGAGGTTGGTTCAATTGAGAAGCAGATTGCACAGTTTGAATTTGAAAAGAATAAGACCGCAGAAGAGATTGAAAAAGTCAGGTCTGACCTGCAGCAATTGGTCTCACGCACATCCGTGCTTGAAACAACCCTCACCCAGCTTAGCGAATCTGTAGAAAAACGGGATGCCGACCGCGCTGCCGCTGAGAGCGAGCGGGAGGCACTCCAGACTGCATTCTCGGGAGCTGAAAAGGAATTCAGTGAACTTTCCACCAGAGTCAATACACTCCGCATTACTATTGAACGGAAACTGGGTGAAAAGAAAAACACAGAGAATGAGCGAAGAAGAAATGCAGACTCAATTATTACGATTCAGCAGACTATCCAGAAAAGAAACACTGAAATAGCCAATGCTAATGAAGAAGTCCAGACCCTCACCTATAAGATCGAAGAGCATGATGATGCACTGTTCGATCTGAGGGAGTCCAGGGACGTTCAAAAAAGAGCTCTCGAAGCTGTTGAAACTGAGTACAATGATACCCGAAGCTCCATTGAGGGATTTGATAAGCGCCTGAAAGTACTGAGGCAGGAGCATGATGATATTAACAGCACGGTGCACCGGATCGATCTTAAAGTAAATGAAGCAGTTATCAACTCAAATAACCTGCGGAATAACATCAGGCATAAGTATGATCAGGAAATTGAACTGAAGGAGTTCGAAGACCTGGATATGTTTGATTTTATCGGCAAGAAGAATGAGCTGAATCAACTGGAGAAACAGTTGCTGAATCTGGGTCCTGTGAACTCACTGGCTTACGAAGAATATGCTGAGGAAAAAGAGCGACTTGACCTTATGCAGGGACAGGAAAAGGACCTGATTGAATCAGAGAAAGATCTGATGCGGGCAATTATGGAAATTGATACCACCGCTAAGCAGCTCTTTATGGATACTTTTGAGCAGATCCGTGCTAACTTCATAAAGATCTTCAGAGGTTTGTTTAACCCTGGTGATGAGGCTGACCTTCGTCTTGAGGAGGGGGCAGATCCGCTCGAAGGGAAAATCGAGATTATCGCAAAACCTAAAGGAAAGCGGCCAACATCCATCGAGTTGCTATCGGGAGGAGAAAAAACTCTCACAGCAATTGCTCTCTTGTTCGCAATTTACCTCGTAAAACCGAGTCCATTCTGTATTCTGGATGAAATTGACGCACCGCTTGATGATGCTAATGTTGACCGGTTTACAAAAATTATCAGGGAGTTCAGCCATAACACTCAGTTTATCATCGTTACCCACAATAAGCGTACGATGGAAGCTGCTGACGTGCTGTATGGTGTCACTATGCAGGAAGAGGGTGTGTCCAAGTTGGTGAGCGTTAAGTTTAACGAAGACCTCAATCTGGTATCCTGATATGAAACAGCTGCTCCTTCTTCTGAATGTGTTGCTTCTGCTGACTGCAACAGCATTACCGCAGGGTAAGAATGAAACCGGCAGGGAAAAAGTCTTTATTGGCTTTTATGCTGAGCAGGAGGAGAATACAATCAATTTGCGATGGAGTGCAGAACCTGTTGACTTTATTGCAATGTTCAGAATTGAACACTACCTGAAGAGTGCTTCTGAGGATACGGCATGGGTCGAAGTTGCAAAAGTACCTTATGAAGTAAGTGAAACACCAAAGCTGTATATGGTGCCGCACACCCCATACACTCAGGGGGATCAGTATTACCGTTTGACTGCGATTGATACTCTGGGGCAGCCTTATGAAGTCTTTTTTACGGAGCTGTATTTCAGAAAGGATAAATTTCCTGGCTATAAGCTTGATGCGGCAGACCCGAATCCATTCCTTGCTACTACGGTCATCCGGTATACCGTGCCAGCAGGCTCCAGGGTTCTCTTGGAACTCTACACCCTGAAGTTTAAGCAGGCAAAGGAAGTGGTTTTTACGGCTACAGGAAACAACCTGAATGAGTATGAGTGGGACCTGAGCGACCTCGAGAACGGTGTTTACTACTGCAGGATGAAGTGTGGCGATTTTGTTGATGTGTTGAAACTGGTGAAAGGTATCCAGTGAACACAGCAGCTTCAGCGGCAACAAGTCCGGCACCTGTTATACAACCCGATAGAAAAGTAAGGGTGTATATCGATTTTGACGGAACGATATCCACAGAGGATATCGGTGAGCAGATATTCAGGGTGCTGGGTGATAGCAATCGTGTGGATGAGATTCTGATTGCAATGAATAATCAGAGTTTGAGCACTACCGAAGGGTGGAGAAGACTGCTTGAAACGCTGCCGCCAATGAATGAGGAGAGTTTGCGCAGCTTCGTACTCCAGTACTCGCTTGATCCGGCATTTAAGGAGTTCTTACAGTTTGCTGCCGGGAGAAATTTTGAGTGCGCCATCCTGAGTGATGGAATGGATTTTTATATCCGGCTCCTGTTGGAAAGGGAAGGGATCACGAACATCCCGGTGTTCAGCAACCACCTGGTCTTTCGGGATGATGGTGCAATGAAGCTGGAGTTTTCCCTGCAGGATGAAGAATGCAGGTTATGTGCCCATTGTAAGAGAAATCGTGTCGTCATCACCAGTGCAGATGAAGACTATACTGTGTATATCGGTAATGGTCATTCTGATATGTGTGCGGCTCAGTATTGCGATTTTATTTTTGCGAAAGATGCATTACTGAAATTCTGTGAAAAGGAACGAATTCCGTTTTCACCATATCGTAACTTTAAGGATGTGAAAGAAAAGCTTGCAGTCATTACAAACAAACGACGTTTGAAAAAACGGCATCAGGCAGAGCTGAAGCGACGTGCCTTGTATATGCGGGGTTAAGAGATGAAGCAGAATATTCTCATTGTTGCCGGTGAAGCCTCTGGTGATCTGCACGCTGCAGCCCTGATTCGTGTGCTGAATCAGAAGCACCCTGACCTTACTTTCACGGGCATCGGTGGTGATAAGATGAAAGCAGAGGGTGTGTGCCTCCTCTATCATATCAGTGACTTTGCTTTTCTTGGTCTGATAGAAGTGGTGAAGCATCTGCCTTTTATCAGAAAAGTGAAGAGAGATATCCTGAACTATGCCGAGAACGAGAGCATTAAAACGGTGATACTGGTTGACTATCCTGGTTTCAATCTCTCCATTGCAAAAGAGCTTCACAAAAAAGGGGTGAAAATAATCTACTATATCTCTCCGCAGGTGTGGGCATGGGGAAAAGGAAGAATTAAAACGATCCGAAAGATCGTGGATAAAATGCTGGTAGTTTTCACCTTTGAAGAAGCAATGTATAAGATGCATGGGGTCGATGCGGTATTCGTAGGTCATCCACTGACCGAACGGGTGAAAGAGTATCCAT
>JAEXTR010000377.1 GCA_023406915.1 Bacteroidota bacterium | reverse complement strand
GTTCTGGCTCAGCAATTTACTGCGCGGGTCAACCAGACTTCTGTCAATGCAGGTCAGCGCTTTCAGATAGACTTTGTTTTTGAGGGGAGTGATATCAATAATGTTTCAGGTTTTCAGCCTCCCAATTTTGGTGGTTTAAAAATTCTCTCTGGTCCGAATATCTCTCAGAGTATGTCATTCATTAACGGGCAGGTCTCGGCTTCGCTTGCATACGTTTTTTATGTGGTCGCTGAAGCTCCCGGCAAGTTTACAGTGGGATCAGCCAAAGTTCAGTATAAGGGTGAGACCCTTACAACAAAGCCGATTACCATTACCGCAGGAAAGGGCACGGGTAATACTTCACCCGGTGGACAAGGGCAAACATCGCAGGAGGATCTGCAAAAACTGATCGCCCAAAACCTTTTTATCTCTGCCACAGCAGACCGCTCCAGTGCCTATATCGGTGAGCAGGTGAACGTAACCTATAAACTCTACACCCGCCTCAGTATCGCTTCCGTTGAACTCTCAAAACTTCCGCAGTATAATGGATTCTGGGCTGAAGAACTGGAAAGCCCCCGCGTTCTGAATTTTACCACTGAAATTGTCAACGGCGTACAATACCGTGCGGCACTACTCAAACGCGCCGCACTCTTTCCCACAGAAGCAGGGAAGCTGGATGTAACTCCTTTTGAGCTGACTATGCCGGTGCTCGTACCGAGACGTAGCGCTGACCCTTTCAGTATCTTTGATGATCCGTTTTTCTCAAGACCCGAGCCCGTCAGCTATACAGCACGTTCTAATAAGATCTCCATTCAGGTTAAACCATTACCAGAATCCTCCGAACCTTCTTTCAATGGAGTGGTAGGGGATTATAACCTTACTGTTTCAGTAGATACCTCTGTATTGAAAACTATGGAACCAATCACGCTGAAAGTGACGGTGAATGGCAAGGGGAACATAAAACTCCTGGAGCTTCCCAAACCTGAAATCCCTGGTGATGTTGAAGTCTATGATCCAAAAACTTCTGAAAAAGTCACTCCAGGAAATGTGCTCTCAGGTGAGAAGACATTTGAATATATTCTGATCCCCAAAAGAACCGGACAGCTCGAAATCCCTCCCCTGAAGTTTACCTACTTCGACCCCAAAAAAGGTACATTCGTTACCAGAACTTCCCAAGGTTATTCTCTGAACATCCGTCAGGGTAGCAAACAATATGTGCCTGATCAATCTGCGAGTAGCGTGGACGAAAACGACCTGATGCCCATCATCACCGCCTATAACGGAATCGGTGAGCGTGGGGACTATTTCCCCGGTTCATTGCTGTTTTGGGTTTTGATTCTCCTTCCGCTTACAACTGCAACCGGATATATGATCTATTACGCAAAGACTGCTGAACTTCGCAGCAACCGGGCACTCTATAGATTGCTGAAGGCGCATAAAACTGCCAGAATACACCTGAAAAATGCTGAAGTGGCACTCAAGGCTTCGCAGGCTGCTCCATTTTATGCTTCAATAGCCGCAGCCCTCTTCGGATATCTTGAGGATAAACTCACACTTCCGAAAGCAGACTTTACTCTTGATCGGGTAACCGGCGAATTGAACATACGCGGAGTATCTGAAGAATTGGTATCAAAACTTGAATCAGTTATCCAACAGTGCGAATATGCACGGTTTGCTCCGGCTCAGTTCTCAACAGAAGAAATGAACGCTATGCTTGAGCAGACACGGTATCTGATACCTGCCCTTGAAACTGAACTGAATGCAAAGGAGGAACGGGCATGAGGATTCTATTGATCTTGCTTTTGCTTTCATCATTGCTTTTTGCTTCAGCTGGTGAAAAAGAATTTTTTGAGGCAAATGAATATTTCAACAAGGGTGATTACCGTAAGGCGATTGCTGTGTATGAAGATTTGTATTCCTCTGGACTCGGGGGAGTCCCGCTGCTCTACAATACCGGGTGCGCATATTACCGTGCTGGCGATCTCGCAAAGGCGATGATCTGGTTTCAGCGTGCTTACCGCCTTGATCCTGATAATCCAGAGGTGTTGCACAATATCCGGTTAGTAACAAAGTTCTCAGTAGATAAAGTCACTCCAGTACCAAAAATGTTTCTCCTCGCAGCGTACGATAGTGTCGTATTGTGGTACTCTCCCGATACATGGGGCGCATTGGTGGTGCTCTTTTTCCTCCTTGCACTTGGTGGCTTTTTCCTGTTTCGGCTCGCTCCTGTCTCCTCGTACCGTAAGATTGGATTTTTCGCGCTTCCGGTCGCGCTTATTCTGATGGTACTCACGCTTACCCTCACTTTCTCACGTATTGCGGTTATTGATGATGCATCTCAGGCTGTGATTGTGGCACCCAAAGTCAGTGTTCAGCCTTCCCCTGGTGAAGGTCAAAAGCCGCTCTTTGATATCCACGCAGCCCTTCCGGTACGTATCGAAGGCGGGGCAGAAAACGGTTGGTACCGCATCATTCTCCCCGATGGAAGGGAAGGATGGGTACTACAAAATAGTATTGAAGTTATTTAGAATATAAAATATATTGTGTTGTGTGTTTACTTATATCTCAAAAAAAAATCTGGAGTAATTCTATGAAAACATTCCTTGTTGTCTTCTTTTTCGCCTTTATGCTTTCCGCCGCTGGGTATGCACAGGATGCCAAATCAATGAAGCTGGTCACCGATAAGAAGGAGACACTCCCAAAACATTGTGAAGTGCCTGATTCCAAAGACGATGCGAAAGATATGTCAAAATCTGAGGATAAAAAGGACGCAGGTTGCTGCTCCCACGATTCCAAAACAGATGTCAGTGATGCTGGCGACGTAAAAAAGG
>JAEXTR010000282.1 GCA_023406915.1 Bacteroidota bacterium | reverse complement strand
CCGCAGAACCGCTGCCAATTGAGACGGCGAAGGCATCAAGAGCGAGGGCTAACGCAAGCAAAATTATTTCAAGATAATGCAATGGCAACAAAATGATTAACGAAGATGTAAATATAAGGAAAGATGGAGAACGAATTAATGAAAGAAGGACTATTCCACCCTCAGCAGAGAGGGAAACAGGTCGTTATTCAGCAGGATTTGAAAAAACAGAAATATATGCCGATGTAATTATTATCTCTGGCTGGTTCTCTCTTTAAGGTGCGATGCGTACCTTCTGCTAATCGGAATAGGTTCAGGTATATTTTTTATCGTAAGGAAATAAGAGTAGTTACCTCCCCTTTCAATACTCTCTACATAGTGCATGTTGATTATCGTTGACCTGTGAATCTGAACAAATGATTTTTTGGGAAGGCTCTCCTCCCACTCCCACAAGTGCTTGTTTGTTAACCCCTTGAGTCCCTTATTCGTCACAATTTCTGTATAATGATCGGCAGCGGAAATCTTGATAATCGAATCCACACGCACAAAATAGTACTTGTAGTTCATCTGCAGATAGATCGTGTCATTGTCTGTGAGATTAATTTCCTTCGGGATTGCAGGTTCATTTTGATCACGGAGCCTATTCAATGTTAACGCAAGCCTGTCCGGGTTGACTGGTTTCAGCAGGTAATCGCATGCGTTCACTTCAAATGCTCTGATTGCATATTCATCATAGGCGGTAACAAATATCACCTTTGCACGTACTTCTGTCTTCTCAAATAAATCAAAGCCGGTTTCACCGGGAAACTGAATATCAAGAAAGATAACATCGGGATTCAGTTTTGTAACTGCCTCAACCGCCGTCTTAATATTCTTTGCCTCACCAACTACTTCGATATTTGGATAGGCAGACAGCAGTTCTTTCAGATCGCTGCGGGCGAATTTCTCGTCATCAACAATCAGAACCCGGAATCGCTTTTCTTTCATAACTCAGGATAATTGATGTTAATCAAAACCTTAACATAGTCGTTGGCTTTTATAATTTCAAATGAATGATTACCAGGATATGTATGTGCAAGTCTTCGCTGTACGTTCTGCAATCCTATTCCCGTACCATGTAAAGTTCCATTTTTCACTTTTTCAAACCATCTGCCGGTATTCACAATTTCAATGATCAGAGTCTTTTCTGACAATGCTGTACGCACTGTAATCCTGAGCGGCAGGGGACTTGTTTGCATTCCATGCTTCACCGCATTCTCCACAAGCGGATGAATTAAAAATATAGGTATCATAATATCCATTGCATCAGGGCAAACATCATACACTACTATTAAATCTTCATTATAACGAACCTGCTCAATATTCAGATACAGCTTTATGATCTCAATCTCCTTACTCAACTGGACTTCATTATTCTTTCCTTCCTGGAGTGAATATCGCAAGAACTCAGAAATATGAGTAACCATTTCGCGTGCTTTCAACGGTTCAATGGTAATGAGTCCCCGCAATGAACTCAGAGTATTAAATAAAAAATGGGGATTAAGCTGATATTTGAGTGTCTCAAGTTGTGCGCTTCTCAACAATTCTCTTTCGTGCGCCAGCTGATACTTTTGATTATTCCATTCCTCCCATACTTTATAACCCAGATAAAGACAGCTCCATAATGCAATAGCTATATAATTTATTTCAAAAAGGTGAGCCATTACATAGAAAGACACTTTTACGAGGCCATCTTCGTAAATATAGCCCATGACAAAAAATGAATACGTCCAGAGCAGGGTTGCGGAGATGGAGTAGAGGAATGCCACTAGAGTCAAAGGTACAAGAGTAAAAGTATGGACTTTAAATCTTTTAAACACGAATCTTAAAAGAGTAGTAGTCAAAAAACCTGTGATTGCAGGACTCAATGCCCTCGTAAAATCGAAAAACGATCCCAGTGTCTCAGGATTTACAACCACGCTTTCGATCAGTATAATTACCCAGAAGAGTGTATTGCCGTACAAAAAATAGTTTTTTCTGTTTGCAAACACTTTCGCGATGAAACCGGTGTTGCTTCTTTCCAGTCTATGGTTCATAGTATCAGATTTTGGTGTTCCAGTTAATCCTTTAAGATCATCATTGTAAATGTATTAAGATTTTTTGTCAACTAGCCCGCCAAAACCCGCTTATTCTTTCCGTCTGCGATATTTTTCGACCATTGACGCAAGGACACTCCTTTGAATTGTATAATGTATGCGGCAGTACTGTATTCCTGCCTCCCGACTTTACTGTGTAATTCCAGTCAACTGATGATCAGAAACTATCTCAATCACGAGCATCTGATTATCTTTTTCTTCATTTCACGCTCATTTTTAACCGCTCACGCAGGATCGATTTCAACTCCCTTCTCTGTTGTGTAGATTTGCAACAGATTGCAAGCTGAATTGAAAATTAATGAATGATGAGTCCAATTATATGAGAAGTAACCATACAAGACCAGTTTCAATACAGATTTTACAAATCAGTGTCTTCAACCCCCTGAATATTCTGTTCTCGCTATGTACGATACTGTTTTTATGCGGATGTCAAAGTCAAACAACCGAGAGCACCCGGGAAGAACCGACGTCCACCTTTAAGGATGTTGATGGCAACACCTATAAGGTGAAGAAGGTGGGTAATAAATACTGGATAGTGGATAACTTCAGGGCGCTGAAAAGTAGTTCGGGTCAACCATTACAGGGAGTATATTCCTATAATGACAGCATCAGTAATACAGCTCTTTTCGGAAGGCTTTATACCTGGAATGCCGCTGTGGAAGCAACCCCTCCCGGATGGCGCCTCCCAACCAAAGATGACTGGGAAGAGTTATTTGCAGCCCAGGGTGGAACGAGTGTTGCAGGTGGTAATCTAAAAGAAACAGGAACAACCCGTTGGAATAGTCTGAATGCAGGCGCAAAGAATTCTGCGGGGCTAAGCCTGGTGGGAAGCGGTTTTCGTGGTCCGGATGGGATCTATTATGATCTCGGTAAACATGGTTCATACTGGGGTACTGCGAATCAGGCTCAGGACCCTTTTTGCGTGTATCTATATTATAATTATACAAATGTCAAATCTGAAGTCAGCCCGATTGATAAGACTTCAGGGATAGCATTTGCAGTCAGGTATGTAAAAGAGTAATGATTCCAGATCAAACTAATCAGAGGTATGCCATGAATAAAAAAACGTACACCCGAATACTGATATTAATGAGCATCGCAGCCACACTATCAGTGAACGCTGTTTTTCCACAATGTCTCCCCTATCTGGGGCAACCGTTTCCCGGAATGACTCCCCTGCGGTTGGTGCCAGACAGCATGGCTGCAAATACTGAATGGCAATATCATGGCACACCAGCATTCTCACCTGATGGACGGGAAATGTATTATTCTATTTACCGTTATATTCCCGGAAGAATTGAATTGTGGTTTACCGAATGTGTGGATGGGAAATGGACATCACCCAAGAAAGCCCCTTTTTCCAATGATAGTTTTGGGAACAATAACCCATATTTTTCAGGTCACAAGGATACGATGTATTTCCTTTCTACCCGCCCGGGTGGATTTATCTTCAAAGTCACCAGAAGCAACGGTGTATGGTCGAATCCGGAAGCATTACAATTAAGCATCCCGGCAGGCTATGCTCCGGGATGGCAGTTCTCAATAGCAGACAATAAGAATATCTACGCTGAACTCAGCAAAAACAATGAGGAGGATATTTATGTTTGGCGTTACAGCAATGGAAGCTATCTGGCGCCGGAAAAAATGACCTCGATATGCAGCCCTCAGTTAGACTTCACTCCGTTCATTGACCCGGAGGAAAGATTTATCATATTTGCTTCCAGGCGCCCTGGTGGCTATGGCACTACCGATCTCTATATAAGCAAAAAGATGTCAGATGGGAACTGGTCGGTTCCAATAAATTTAGGGGAAGCTATCAATTCCGGGGAAGTAATTTCACCTCTCATCTCCCGTGATAAAAAATATTTCCTGTTTGAATCCTGGCTGCCGAATTCAGGAGGAGGTAACCCATACTGGATGGATGCAAAGTATGTGAATGATATCATCAGTGACTCAGCACTTGTGTTCG
This sequence comes from Bacteroidota bacterium, assembly GCA_023406915.1. Classification (GTDB taxonomy): domain Bacteria; phylum Bacteroidota; class Ignavibacteria; order Ignavibacteriales; family Ignavibacteriaceae; genus JAEXTR01. Next base: position 1,422 of record JAEXTR010000282.1, on the reverse strand, counting down.
ATGTGGATGGCAATGTTTATCACCGTATTACCATAGGTTCTCAAATCTGGCTGAAAGAGAATCTTAAAACAACGAAATATAAGAATGGTGATTTGATCCCCAATATCCCCTTGAACAGTGCATGGGCTAATCAATCAGCAGGGGCGTATTGCAATTACAACAACAACATCAGCAACGCCGATATCTATGGAAGATTATATAATTGGTATGCTGTGAATGACAGTCGGGGGTTGGCACCCGAAGGATGGCGCGTTGCATCAGATTCAGACTGGACACTACTCACTGATTTCCTTGGTGGTGAAAGTGTCGCTGGGGGCAAACTCAAGGAAGGTGGAACAACCCACTGGAGTACCCCAAATATCGGAGCGACGAACGAAGTTGGCTTTACCGCCTTACCTGGGGGCTACCGCACCAGCTCTGAGGGCTACACCGCCATCAACGCCATTGGCAGCTGGTGGACTTCAACTTCGAGCACTGCTACAGAAGCCTGGGCGCGAGGTATCTTTAATGATGCGGCTACCGTTGACCGCGGAGACTATTATCAAAAAAGAATGGGCTTCTCAGTCCGGTGCATAAAAAACGAATCAACAACCGATATCAGGGGTGCAGAGGACCAACCGGCTACTTTTGCATTGCTACAGAATTATCCTAATCCATTTAATCCGGTTACCGTCATACGTTTTACCGTCGCAAGGGAAAGCAAAGTCACCCTGAAAGTGTTTGGAACACTTGGAAATGAAGTAGCAACATTGGTGAATGACTACAGGAGTGCTGGCATGCATCAGGTTACCTTTGATGCATCCCGCCTTGCAGCAGGGTTATATTTTTATCGGTTAAGTGCAGATTATTCTACTCAGACAAAAAAGATGATGCTGCTAAAATAGTTTCATACTCACTTGCAGCAATCATGAGCACAAAGTGGCTCCTTCGTACATCGGATCGGATTTATTCGTCTGGTCATCGGCTAACTAAAGAATGTACGTGACAATTATTGTTTCATTTCTCAAAGGATCTAAAATGAAAACTTTCGCGATCAGCATCAGTCTGCTTTCACTACTCTTCGTGGTATGCTTTGTCAGTGATACGCCAGGTCAGTGCACCCCATATCTTGGGCAGCCAGTCCCAACCGCCTTTGTGAAAAGATTTTCCGCAGCGGGATTCATTGCTAATCAGCAATGGTTCTGGCATGGCACCCCCGTGTTCTCTCCCGATGGTCAGGAAATGTACTTCGTAAAGTATCTCACGGATGATTCAGGTACCGAGATATGGTTTACCAAATGTGAAAATGGACAATGGTCGGTTGCCCAGAAAGCACCATTTTCGATAAAAAGTTTAGATTATTTTGATAATAATCCCTTTTTCTGTGGCAGTAATGATACACTCTATTTTCATTCCAGAAGAAATAATGGGTTTATTCAATAT
>JAEXTR010000256.1 GCA_023406915.1 Bacteroidota bacterium | reverse complement strand
GCCCACTTTGTGGAGACGTGAATACCCGGATTCACAATGAGAATCGGTTTTCTGATTTCAAATTCTATCCGTTCCAGAATTTCCCCTCTGCCTTTTCCGATTGCGGGCTGTGGATGCAAAAAGAATGGAACATCAGATCCAAGCTTCAGCGCCAGCTTTGCGATGTCTTCTTTTTTTATTTGCAGTTTGAAGAGCTCATTCAGACTCAATAAGGTAATTGCTGCGTTTGAACTGCCACCGCCTAAACCTGCACCGAGTGGTACAAGCTTCTCAAGATGAATTTTTACAGGAATAGGCTTACCAGTTTCCTGCTCAAGCAATCTGACCGCCTTCACAATGAGATTATGCTCCAGTTCATCAAGCAAAACCGGATGACCGGTAGTAAATGAGAAGGATTCAGCGATCTCAAAGGTGATTGTATCCCTGAGTCGTATTGGGTAAAAGAGGGTTTCGATGGAATGAAAACCATCTGCACGCTTTTCTGTGATATAGAGTCCGAAATTTATTTTGGCATTACTGTAGATAGAAATCTTTTTCATGGAAAATCCTTCCTCAGACTACTGATATGGTTAGGTGTTGAACCGCAGCACGCTCCCAGGAGTGTATAGTGTACATCAATTGATTGCATGAACTCCGAAAATTCAGAAGGGGGAATACATGCTTCAATGATTCCGGAATCCGGAGAAGTAACTCCGCAGTTGCATGAGCAACCGAATCTCTCAGGTAATTCAGTCTCTGCAGCCACTTTCCTGACGAGTGAAGGAGGGACGCAGTTTACACCAACACTCAGCGCATTACTGCTTTTATACTGACCAAATACCCATTCGAGGTTTTCTCCTGAGAGGAGGCGCATATCCGGAGTACAATAGAAGCTGATGGCATAAGGAATATTTCCTTGTTCACACCACTCGCTGGCAATATCAGCTTCATCCCAATGTCCGAAAGTCTCAAGCAATATAAAATCCACACCAGCCGTCATGAGCTGGTCAGTATGTTTTCTGTGGTTGTAAGCAAGCTTTTGTCTGGATAAGGTGCGTTCAATCTGGTAGCTGTCTTCTGCCGGGGGATTACTGCCTGCAATGAGCACTGAGGTTCCGGCAGCAGCATCTTGGGCGCATTTTACTGCAAGTTCGACCGGATTCTTATATCGGTCAGCAGCTACTTTCTCAAGCGCAACGGGATTTGTTCTGAAGGTGTTGGTAGTGATACAGTCTGCTCCGGCTTCAATGTACTCCCTATGAACTTGTAAAATAGCTTCATAATGGGTGTATAATGCTGCGGTAAGCCAGATATGTTCCTGCTGAGGTACACCAAGCTGGATAAGGTATGTGCCCATTGCACCATCACAGAGAAGTGGCGTATCAGATTTTTTCCTTTGAAGGAAATCAGCTCTGATGTCTGATCCGCTCTTCATAGAACCGCACGGTTTCAGCAATGATTGCATCAAGGTCAATCTGACTGATGCATTCCAGGTTATGTGGACAGGTCTTTTTCCAGCAAGGGGAGCATTCCAGATCGGTCGGATAGAGTTTTATTCCTCTTCCGTAAAGGTCGATTTCAGATTGGCAGCTGAGTCCAAACCAGGAAACAATATGCTTCTTCAATGCAATGCCTAGGTGCATACCAAAGGAATCACCAGTGATAACGAGGTCGGCAATTGCTTCATAGCAAATACCACGACGCAATCCCTCAGTAGTTGGAGTAGACAATATCTTGTCACCAAACGGTTTAGCGATTTGCTCGTTGCGGATGGTATCCTCTGGTCCGCCCAGCAGGATAATTTTTAGATTGGGCAGCTTCTTTTCGAGCAGGATGCTGATAAGTTTTTGTTGCTGGTCAACCCTCATTTTCTTATTTGGGAAAAGGTTTGAGCAACCTGTGTTGAATCCAACCACGACATCATTTTGTGTGATACCGTGTTTCTGTCGGTAAGCAGCTATAAAGTGCTCCTCTTCAGCGGAAAACTGAAAAATGTACTCATTAGTTGGATCGTAAGGTATCTCCAGGGTTTCTGCTACGTAATCTCTTCGCAATCGCGTATTGACCCGGAACTTGAGTTGGTCATCCAGACCGAGACGATAATTGTATAAGGCACCCTCGTTCACCGGAACGATGACACCATTCTCATTCAATCCGAAACCAAACTTCTCCCTGCTTTGGGTCAGTGTTAACAGAGCAGCAGCCCGGTGAGATTTATCAAGGTTCATAACTGCATCGAACTGAATACATTTGCAATGTTCGACTGACTCAAATGTATAGGGCAATACTTTATCAATCAGGGGATTGTTCTGCAGCAAGGGTACAGAAATCTTATCCGTAATCCAATAGAGCGTACTGACGGGATACTTCTTTTTAATCGAGACAAGGTGCGAAGTTGTCATAATAACGTCACCCATTGCATCCAGGTTGATCAACAGGATTTTTTTTCCGATAGGGTTGTCTTCCTTACATCCTTCAGTGAGGCAATTATGATAAGGGTGACAAGGCTTATAACCATTAAAACTTTTACAATCAGGTATTGGTATCATACTGGCATATATTTCTTTATAAATTTCGTAAAGGGCTCTTTGACTGATTCAAAGCTGATCTCAGTTAACCCGGGTGCCGTGGTGAGCACATAATCAAAATCAGAGCGGTATGGGAACCAGGGAATATCAGTTGTATTATAATGAACATACAATCCAAAAACCGGGGTTCGGCTGATCGATGCCAAATGAATGGCAGACGTATCAGGGGTAAATAAGATGTCAGCTTCAGCTATGTAGGCTGTAAGTAAATCAAAATCAGGCAGTGCAACCTTAGACATATCAGGTTCTATCATCATCGCATTGCGGATATCGTGTGATATGCCAAGCAGGATGTAATCAGCACCTATTTCTTTTATCAAACTGATCAGTGCCTTGAAGTTCTCTACACCCCAAAAGCGTGCTGAGGAACCGGCTGATATATTGATAGCGATCAGCAATTTTCTGTTCGGGTACCTCTTCTGTATAAAGG
>JAEXTR010000137.1 GCA_023406915.1 Bacteroidota bacterium | reverse complement strand
AGGTAACTCCCTGTGACCGGGTGGCGCGATTTACCTCATACAGGATTTCCTTCAGGGAACGCAGCATAATCAGCTGGATAATGAACTTCAAATCTCTTGATCCCCGGGTCATCCGGGATTGGATCTGTTCCATACAGGTTGTGAGTGGATCTTTGTCTGTCAAATTGCTGGTTCCTTTCATTCGATAGTCAGGATGCGTTGTCTCGGTCATGTAACTACTGGACTGGATGAGCGGCTGTTTGCCATCCATATGCCGGGATATCCCGGTAGGTGTTTGTGGTTGGGATCAGCTTGGTCTTGACCTGATTGGAGTTGACCTTCTCCAAACGATCTGCTCTATGGTTGATAAATGGCTTTTCAACTTCTGGTTGGTGCAGACTGGCTTTGATTGATACTGTTTCGCGGATGCGCTGCTCGGTTGTAATGATCAGGGTTTCCAATTCTGCGAAAGTATCGCAGAAAGGCCTTTCAGCTTTCTGCGCCAGGGCTTTGTCATGATCGGCCATCTCATCGATAAGGACATATAAGGCACGCATGCTGTTACATTCGAACAGGGCATTACGGGTATCTTCCAGATAGAACTGGTGGCGTTGATCCAGAAGACATATTTCTCTCTGGTGGGCAGCCTGCTTCTCCTGAATGCCTCCGGCACGCATCTCTTTCAAAGCTTTAGGATTGGTATCGATGTGACGGATGGTGCGGTTTTCTACGGCGCGGAATGATTGATGGAACATTTTGTCCTCCAGTTCGGTTGGGTTAAGGCAGATTTCATGAGTGGAATAGTGGGATGAAACGGCGGTTTTGAAGGTGTTCATGGGATAGCTCCTTGTTGGTTTGTGAGTGTTTGAATGGCTGGGATTGCATTGAGGATGGGGTGTCGTGGATAAGCTGTTAACGGCCTCCTTCCTGAGCGAGGACTTCCAACTCGATGAGGCAGGCAGGGCAGAGGCCCAGAAAGCCGATGTTGTGGTCATCACCACAGGCGGAACAGGCGGCATCCGACCATTTCTCGATGAACGCGGATAACTGCGGTTCCATGTCCTGACGGGTGCATGCGTATTTGATCACCAGCTTTTCCAACTGGTTGCCCTCTGAGTCCAGGGCATATGCTTCGGGTACATAAACGTGAACTGTTGCCATGATGTTTCTCCTTGGTAGATGGGTAGTTAAATGCAGCCGGCCAGCCGCTCATGGATTCGAACGACTGGCCGACCTGGATTGTCCGGTTATACCGGGGTGCTACTGGATGGCTTTAAACGCAAATTGACGTGGGTCATCGCAAGCTCTGAGGCTCGCTATCCACGGCGCTGATATCCGTTAGCCCGATCGCGCTATACCGGGCAACCACATAAGGTTTTTAAGACACCCCCCTCCATACCCCTATGCTCACTCCTGGGCCCTCTGGTACCTATTAATACCGGTACTCAAATTTTGGGAAGGCGAATAAATGATTTTCAAAAGTGCAAAGACTATTTTGAGTTATATTCAATCTCTTTTATTAGGTAGATAGTAGATGGTAGTAGATAGTTTTTAATAATAAAAATAATTCTTAATTAAAGATAAAGATATTTTTATTAATTACTACTATCTACATCCTCTACTTTTTTCCATAAAACATTTTCCAGTGTATAATATAGAAAATTAATACTAATAACAAAGTTAATCATCAGGTAATGATGATAGCTAAAGAAGATAATAAATTACTAGTTAGGAGGTTTGTAACAAACACGTAGGCTACTCAGTATCCTACATAATAGAAAGCTTTCCTTTGTATCAAGAAAAAATAGATATTAAAGACGCAAGTGTGAATGTAGTTCACCCATCATGAAAAGAAAAAAAGGAAAGAACAAATGAAATCACAACCCAAAACCCAACTCAGTGACAATTTCGCTCAAAATGAATCCAATAATATCGAGTCTCCCAAAAACAGAGAAGACTTTTTCAACGACGCTAACCGTATCACGGAAAAATTGTCACCTTCATCCAAATTAGATAATCCTTTATCAAACCTAAATCACGAAATTAAAGGATTTGCAGGTATCGATTCTTCGATAAATCGATTACTCCAAAAAAAATTAGAACATAAATCTAATAATTCATCCAGGATCGATAGTCTCCAAAAAGGACAATTCGACGAATTTAATCAATTAGCAAAAATTATAAATTCTTCTACAAAACCAACCGACGATGAGTTGGTCGATATGTGGATCGACTCTTATCCAGAAACTGTATATGGATTAGGGGCGTTTAGAAGATTAAAAAATGGTGTCTGGAATAGGGTTCCAGATGATGTAATTGGAAAAGAATTGATGGATGTTGCCATTCAGAATAAATGGAGAAAAGTTAGACCAACAAGTCCATTAATTCAAAGCTGCAAAATTATTGCATCGTATAAAACCCAAAAGACAATTGAACTTTGGAATAATCAGCCTAATATTATTCCATGTAAAAATGGGTTATTAGATGTTGAAAGTCACGAGTTGCTTCCTTTTGACACATTTGATAAATACTTCAGTACAGGATTAAATTGTAATTATGATCCTGAAGCCAAATGTCCAACTTTTTTAGATTTTTTAGATTCGACAATTCCACACGCGAAGGACTATATCCAAGATTTCTTAGGGATTTGTCTAACTAAAGAAACAAAATACGAAATTATCAGCTTTCTTATAGGGCCTTCTGGTTCTGGAAAAAGCACATTGATTGCTGCGATGAGAGATACGTTAGGAAGCTGTGCCGGATATTTGGGATTAGATGAAATGGAAAAATCAAGTTTCACATCAGCAAATACCCCAGGAAAATATATGTTATATATGACTGAAAAATCCAACTTGATTTTCAAGAATACAAATTATTTAAATAGAATCGCTTCTGGCGAGGCTATTATTATTGATCAAAAAAATGAAAGGCAATATGAATATTTTCCCTTTTCTAAAATAATACTAACTTCAAATACGATCCCGAGGTTTTATCAGGATAATGGGCTTTCAAGACGATCAAGGAAGGTTTTCTTTCCAGATCTACCTGATAGTAAGAGGGATATCAACTTAAAACGGAAAATAGCGATGGAAATAGATGGCATCCTTAATTTCGCATTGGCAGGATTAAGGAGAGTATATAGAAATGACGCCATCAGTCCTATCGAAGACTGTAATTTAGTAGAACCCACAATGAGATCTGCTTCATCAATCGCGGATGCTTTTGTTGCGGAAAGATGTAACCTTACTCCAGATTTTCGAGAAAATGCAACTGTTTTATATGATGCATATGTCGATTTTTGTAAAAAGAATCATTTTCCTTTTGAAAATAAGGTATCCATCACGTTAGAGTGGAAAAGGTTGGGTCTTTACAAGAAAACAATCAATGGACATGTTTTTTGGGTAGGAATTAAACTGAACCCAGAATAACATTATTTATCTTGAGAGATAAGAACCTATATATCCTTATATATCAAAGTCACAGAGGCATGAAGAAAAAAGCCTCTGTGACTATTCTAAAGCTATTTAGTTTTAGAAGGAATATTGCAGAAAACAGAATTTATTATCGATATTATTGAATAATTCTTCGATCTACTCAGCCGAAGGTTTTACTATTTACCAATATCCCCATCTCCATGTTCAAATCCATTGCGTAGTCAGGTAAGTTGGCACTCGAAATAAATACTCTCTCTTTGTCCGCAAGAGCTACTTTGACATGTTAATTATTATAGAAATCATGTTCCGAATTCGGAACATGATTTCTAATATATATGTTCTATTCTGTCTCTCTCGCATTAAAGAATTAAATGACAATTGAGGAATTTTCTTATATACAAGAAAATAGAATTAATCTGGGTAGGGATTTTTAAGTAGAGTAAATTCACGAATATAATGTAATTGGATTACTTGAAGGGACAAACCACGATATCCGCGCTGGAAGCCGGCAACCCAAAATTTTTTTTGCATGTTAAAGTTATGAATTTATCTCATTTTTTAATAACTATCTAATACTCCCATTCCACGTGGCCCAGTGGGGCACGATTAAGCTCTGCTTTTATCTGTTTCCAATTGGGATAGGTCTGATCCATTAATACGATGAAACGTGCATTGTGGGTAGGTTCAATCAGGTGCATCAACTCATGCACAATAATATATTCGAGACACTCTCGCGGCTTTTTTGCTAATTCTGTATTCAGATGAATATTCCCTTTTTGAGGTGTACAACTTCCCCAGCGGGTTTTCATTTTTTGAATAATGATTTTGTTGGCTTTTACTTCCAGGGATTGCTCCCATTTTTCAATGAGGGGGTTTGCTACTTCACGGAGTTGTTTTCGATACCATTCCTCAACTATTATTTTTTTCTTGGTTTGGTCGGTACCCGGGCGCACTACCAGTAACATTTGCCTGTGACTTATTTCAATACGTGGAGGTTGATTTTCTTCTACTACTTGAAGTAATAGACGGTCTCCCCACAGGTAATGGCTCTCCCGTTCCAGATATTCTCGCGGTGATTCCCGTTCCTGCGTTTGGAAATTAACCCGCTGTTGGTTTATCCATTCTAGTTTGGAGACTACAAAAACCCGGATCGTATCAAGGTCCATTCGCTCAGGAGCGGAAATATGCACTCGTCCTTCCGGTGGGTAGACACTCAGGTGGATATTCTTGATATCCTTTAATTCAACATCACATAAAATATCGCCCAATTTGAACTGAGTGACCATCAATATTCTCTCTGAGCCTTGATGATCAAGAAAATACGCTCCACTTCATCTACGTCACCAAGGATCTGGTGCATGGCTGCTTTAATCACTCTTTCTCGGGGTTCGTTTCCTCGCCAATCATCAGGCCGTGCGCGTTTTACTGTTTCATCAATTCGCAGTGCCAATTCCTCATTTTGATTCAAATTATTGTACAGAGCTCTTTTCCCGGGTGTGTCCAATCGAGCCGGCGTTGAATCAGAGTGACCAGATTGCACTTGCCTGGCTAGATCGGCAATTCTCCTTAGGTATTCTTCGTATTCAATTGCTTTTGCTTTACGTAAAGCAATAATTTCGTTCAGTAGGGCAGACATTCGTTCAAAATATGCCGGATCATTCAATGCTTCGCGTATGATTTTCCTGCGCACATTATTTTCAATCGTTTCCGCAACCGCTTCATGATTATTACTGATATCTTCCGTCTGCTTGGCTAAGGTATCAGCAATTCCGGTTTCTACAAGCAGTTGGATTAATGGAATGCCCTCAAAAGGGGAAATCGTTTTTGGCCGTTCTGCCCGGATATAACTATCAATCAGATAACGCATATCCGCTTCATACGCTTTTAGATCAAGGGTTTCTCCACTGGCCATCCGGATAATGTTTCGCAATCTCGAATACGTTTCGAGTTGTCGCTTAATGCGGGTGATTTCTGTTGAGGTATATCCGGCTGGCTCGAGTTCATCCGCGATGTTTGCATAAGCCCGAACCAGGGTAGCGGTGGACTTATAAAGCAGCACACGCTGAGGTTCATGTTCTTGAAGGTCTGTCGGAATTTCTGTGTTTCCACAAAAGTAATGAATGTGTTCCAATTCACCCCGCGGTGGTTGGACGGGCTCACATAGTAAGGCAAGTGTCTCTATGGCATTATCCAACCGTTCTTTTCCAATCTTCAACCGGTCTTTTAGCAACACATCTGGATCGGCGCCACCACAACTATGATCCAGTTCGGACGTGTAGACGGAAATGGCATTTTCCAGTTTATTGAACAGGTTCTTATAATCAACGATGTAACCAAAGTCTTTATCCTCTCCATCCAGTCGGTTGGTACGGCAGATCGCCTGAAAGAGACCGTGATCTTGCATGGATTTATCAATAAAGAGGTACGTGCAGGGTGGCGCATCAAATCCCGTCAGCAATTTATCCACTACGATCAATAACCGCATGGAAGCCGGTTCTTTGATGAACCTCTCTTTAACTCTATCCTCATAGGTTTCAGTTTTTGACTTCCCACCTTCAGCGGAAATGTTCTCCAGCAATTCCGTGTAGGTATTGAAAATATATTCCTTTTCTGTTTCGGTATTTGCCCCCACATCTTCCAGGGTAATATCTCCGATATTCGGGTTGTATGATGTGACTAACGCGCATTTCCCCCTGAATGGTGTCGATTGGAATAAAGTGTAATACTTACAGGCTTCATATATGCTGGATGCCACCAACATGGCATTACCACGCTGGCTGATCAACCTGGGCTTCCGGTTGAAATCCAACACAATATCATTGACAACCCGTTCCATGCGGGACCGGGAACTGAGCACCATTTGCATGGTGCCCCACTTTTTCTTTAACTCATCTTTTTGCCAATCATTCAGTCCTCGGGTTTTGATATCAAACCACTCATCAACACCTTCTTGAGATTCCAGTGATTGATCAATATCTCGGGCTTCATAAACCAGATCAAGTACGACGCCATCTTCAACGGCTTCATTGAACTTGTAGGTATGAATATACCCACCAAATACCTCCAGGCTTGTCTGAGCGTCTTTTTTTAACAAAGGAGTTCCGGTGAAGCCAATGAATACCGAATTAGGCATTATGGCTTTCATTGCCCGATGCAATTTACCGCTTTGTGTCCGGTGACATTCATCCACAAATACGAAAACATCCCCCATTGTTTTGCTGGGTTGTACTTCCAGTTCTCGGATGAAAGAATCAAAATCCGCGACATCCCGCACACCAAATTTGTGGATCAGGGTACAAAGCAGTCTTGGTCTGGCCTGGCCCAGTTTGCGGACTAAATCTGCCCCGCTGCTGGTCCTGTAGATTTCCTCACCGGCTTCGGTGAATACACCTTTAATCTGTTTATCCAGTTCATCACGGTCCGTGATGATGACCACCCGGGCATTGGGATTGTTCTCCAGGATCCACTTAGCCAACAAAACCATGACGATACTTTTTCCACTGCCCTGGGAATGCCAGATAATGCCGCCTTTGTGTTGATTGACATGTTCCTGCGCATTCTTAATCGCAAAATACTGGTGAACCCTTGGTAATTTCTTAAGCCCATCGAAAAGAACAAAATCATGCAGCAATTCGATCAACCGCTGCTTGTTGCAAATTTTGAGCAGGTACTTGTCTAATTTGAAGCGGGTATTGTCTTCCTCATCTTCTTTCCAGGAGAGGAAGTATTTTTCTTCGGTACCTATCGTTCCATACCGTAAACCCTCAGAATCGTTCCCGGCAAAAACATATTGAATCGTACTGAAGAACCACTCATTGAATTCTCTGCGCTGGTTTGAAATATTCTGACGGATACCATCGCCAATAGACACCGAACTTCGCTTTAGTTCTATAACGCCAATGGCAATTCCATTGATGTAAAGCACCAGATCAGGCCGGCGTTCATGATTGCCTTTCAGAGTGACTTCTTCGGCAATAGCAAAATCGTTCTTTTCGGGATCAATCCAGTCGATGAGATGTACCGTCTCAGTCACCTGACCGGCTTCCTCTTTGACTGGAACTCCATATCGTAGAAGACTATAGACGGCTTTATTGTTCTGATACAAACTATGATGAGAATTTTCGGCGGCGGAATGAAGAAAATATATTGCCCGACTGATCTGGTTGGTTGTATATCCGGCAGTAGATAGATAGGCCGTCAGAATATCTTCTTCGATATTACTGTTCCCCCGGTCGGTCCAATCTCCGAGATAGCGATAGCCCAGTTCGTCCCGAAATAAACGGATCACCCTCTGCTGAGTAAAAATCTCAGGATTTCCTATGGGAGTCATATCAGACCTTAGCCAGTTTGAAGCTAATTTGATACTGATAGAATTCCACAAAAGGCAACATTTTTAACGCCTGGCGAAGACGGGCGTCTTCTTCCAGCGCGATGATCACTCCTCTGACTTCCTGACCCTCTTCTGCCAGTTCATCTTTGATATAACCCATATAGCGAAGTATCTGGCCAACAACCACATCGCTGGCGCGACCTCTTTTTAACTCAATAACCAGAATGGTCTTTCTATCCTTACTGATAGCCAGAATATCAATTGGCCCTGAATCAGTTTGGTATTGCTGCCCACTGGTTTCTTTGTCTTTATAGATTTGGAATTCTTTGGAAAATTGAGTGTGTTCCCAATTTTTGACCAGGAATTCTTCCAGGTGTTTTTCCATAGCAAATGCATACGGATCTTCGACAGATTCATCAATCGCAACCAATGATGGCGCGGGTTTTCCTGAAATGAACTTCTCAATTTCTTCAGCATATCCTGACAGGTTACTAACTACTCCGATCGCGCCAGCTGAGTTGCGTAATTCATCGCTCATGGCAGACCTGTCAATGATGATATTCAACCATTTCACAGGTCTGCGGTGAGGTAGGTTCCCGCCCGGTTGATATTGATATCCACCGGAAATCTCTCCCACCATATAACCGCCTTCACCATTGGGAGATAGGACGATATCTCCCTGATTTAACCCTTTACACACCGTCCAGGTCATCCCGCAGGCCAATCCTGCCGTTATCTTTGATTTGTCCGGATGCGCTTCTATATAAACCGGGATAAACTGCTTATTGAAATCCCGCCATTTATCCGGCAAGTGACCACTTAAATCTTGAATGAATCCATAATCCACCCCGATGAAGCTACCTTTGTAGCATTCAGAAGCATAAATACTGGCATTGCCCAGCATAATCCGGTAATACTGTTTCATTTCCCCTCCTTAGACTAATCGAATTCTCCCGGTCAGTAGTGATCGCATCATTCCATGTTTCATTTTTCGCAATTTTTCAAGCTTTCTTTCCAGTAGCGTAATTTCAAGTTCTTCGTCTTTCAATACTGAAATAATGCACAACTGTTCTTCTGGCGAAGGAACTTCTATTTCGATATATTGATATTCAGATATGTAATATCTTTTATGGTCACCTATAGGAAATTTAACAAGTTGTAAACAAAAAAATAAAAATTGCAAATCGTTTTGATCTGATTTTGATCTCAATAGTTTTATTGCTGATGATTTAACTTTAAACGGGAAATCGACATACTTTTTATCGGTCGTAAAGTCATCAAATAAAATGACAGGAAAATCATTGCAAATATTAAAATCTTCTTCGGTAAATCCAAGGACAAAGGACTTATTCGCTGTGATTACTGGTGTATTGCCATTTTGCGAATAATCTGTATTTGACACGATATATTTATCTGGGCGTTCATAGTTAAGTAGGTCACAAAGCTTTACTTTCTTCCATTTACTCTCAAATCCGGGCAAGCGTCGTTTACCTGTAAGTAGCTCCTGCATTACCC
>JAEXTR010000057.1 GCA_023406915.1 Bacteroidota bacterium | reverse complement strand
CGCCAATAAAAATTTCCTTGAACTCGGATATTTCCCCGGTGTACAGAAGCTGGAGCTTGGACCTATTGCAGCCAGTTTTCTCCGAAACTCACAGAGCAATGGAGAGCCGAGACAGGTTGTACTTTTTATTGATGATGTTCACTTCTACCCCAGAAGTTTTTTCTACGACTTCAAGAGCGCAGTTGATCCGGAAGTACGGAGGTTCACGTTCGGTAACCTCTCCATTGACTTGGTAGACCAGGTACAGATCATCATGACTGCAAACAACACGCACACAATGGACGAAGCATTTCTGAACTGTGTGGACATTCTGCACTTTCAGGATAATACTACGGATGAGATTTTCAGCTTCATTGAAAAAAAGCATAAGGAAAGAATCGGGATCCTGGCGGAACTGCAGATTCTGTTTACGAAAATCTGGAATGAATTGATCAGCCGGCCTGCAAAGGCAAGAGAAGTAGTAAATCTTTTCAACCGGACTCTGAATAAACGGTTTTCGGGAAACAAGGAACTCAAGGAAAACTTTGAAGAGGAACTGAGGACCTATGCGACTGTGCTGAAGCAGAAAGAGGAGAACGGAAATGATAACCAATGAACAATACCCAATCAGAAAGGTACTGAGCAATGGGTGTGAAATAATTGCATTCCCTTCTATTCACTACCACGCAGAGTTCGCTGTAAGGGTACATCAGTATTATTCACAAGAGAAGCAGCCTGCTGAGATTACTGCTGTTGAACTGGGACCGGCAATAACAGAATATACCTGCGCTGAATTGAGATCCCTGCTGCAGATGCAGGATGCAGAGAAAGGTCTGCCGCTGAATCTGGCAGTTCAGATTCGTAATGCATTTATCCATCCTGATAATGCTGAAAAGGTGTATGCACTGCAGAAAGTGTATAACTGCACTTTGAATGATCTGCCGGGTACAGTGCTTTCTGATTTGCATCCTCCCATTGCGGTACTCCCCTTGTTTTGCTCAGATTCTATCTTTGAAGCAGTCAGAAGCAGCATTGAACTTAATATCCCCATCGTAGGTATTGACCTGAATAATGTTCCACCGTCGATACGAGACAGCGACTATCCCATAGAAATGTTTTGGGATGCAGTGCAGCCCATAGCATTTCAAAACGCATTGACGCGCGGAATAGATACTGATGCTGACATTGTTGATACAATCAGAGAACAGGTGATGGCGCACAGGCTGCTGCAGCTCTCCAAAACCTACAGAAAAATTGTGTTTATACACGGGCTTGCACACTGGAAGAATATCAGCAAGTACCTGGATGATGCAGCAGAGCTTCCGCTTCCTGAAGGCTTCGATGCACCAAGTGAGTATATGCGGCCAGAACTATTGAAGCTTGATCCCAGCATCGTGGTGAATCTTGTTCAGACGATAAGCTACCCGCAGATGGTGGTGGAGTATGAAAACGCACGTACATCAGCAGCAGATAAGAACACCCCTGATTTTTCCAAAAGCCTGAATAATAATGAGTATGGTGTACAACTGCTGCACAGCTGCAGAGAAGAGTTCATCAAAGATACCGGGAAACCCCAGGACTGGCTGAGGTTCATGAGGAACCTTGAGAAGGAACTGTACGCAGAAATGTGCGCACAGCCTCGTTTGGTTGACATGCTTATTGCTTCCTTCGATATACCTGACCTCCACAATATTATCCTGAAACAGGCAGCTGCCAATGATAAGTGGGCGAATAACAAGACTCATCAATGGATGGATACGCTTTATCCGAGTGTTGAAAGCACGCAGCGGCTCTCTGTTATGAATGCAAAAGATACGCTTCCGGAATCCATCGACCTTGATGATGAAACACTGGTGTCGGATTACTTTGCACTTGTCAATGAAATGGTGAGTGAGGATGCCGAACCATTTGTACGCCATCAGGGAGGTGAGTTTTGGGTGTATAATGAGGTACCGATCTATATGCTTGCCAGTCAGGCAAACCGGTATGTCTTTGAAATGCAGGAGAAGCCAGTGCCGATGCAGCAAGGCTTAAATGGAAAAACCGATATAGTGCGGACCTGTTTTTCACGATCAGTGAAGCCGATAGAACAAGTCTACATCAAACCAAAAAAAAGTGCAGAGGCGGAGGATATTTATTACGGTTATGTATCTGAACCAACGGTCATTCTATTCAATCAGCATACGAAGAATTCTACAGTACAGTTTTATTCTGCCGGAGGGGATGTACATAAGTATGTAAAGAACAAAAGCAAGTTCCAGAGGTATACAGCTAATAAAGGATGCTACTTTATTGCATCGGTTCAGATCTGCGAGGACTTTGACTCTCCTCCGGTATTAAGGAAGTACGCAGATAAGGGGAGCTTAATTCACAGTGCGCTTTTGTACGGTGACCCTATATTGAACAAAGTAGCGGGTGCAGCAGCGATTGAAGATGATTATGATGCTTATCCCCTTGTATATCATAGAGATGCTGTGGGGTTAATAGAATACTGTGACAAAAAAGGGATCGACATCCGGCATAATGACAACACACAGTTTCTCCTCATGGCTGGTGTCGCCCAGGCGAAACGATCTATGACGATACTTACAAATGAAGTAAAGCCTTCAGCGGAAGTGCTGAAGCTGGCTAACCGGTTGAAAATCACCCTGCATATTCTGCCTCTCAAAATGTTTTATCATAAAGATTTAAGGCTGATCAGGGAGAAATGGTCGTTCAGAACACTTTCCTCAGATGCACTCAGTTTCCCCAAAGAATTGGAAACCATTCTTAAAATGAGACAAACTGACGGGATAGAGCAGCTGCCTGCTGCGTATCAGCAGAGAATACTACATTCATTCAGAAATAGGAGTTGATCACTATGACCCATTACATGTTTGATATAACACCAGAGGCGCTCGTCACCGGCAAGGTTCCGGGCAACCGTCCCGCAGATCTGCTGCTGCAGTACGCATACGGAATGGAAGTCAATGCTGACTATTATCCGCTGCTGATGAATATATTGTGCAGCAATACCCATGAAGAGTTCAGTGAGAAATGCGTGAACAGGTTTATCCGTCTGATGCAGTCACCTGAGGCTGAAATCCATTACGCTACTCTTCCGTTGCCGGCAAAGCTCAATTTCTCTATGAAGCTGCTTTTCTATATTCTGAAGAGCAATTATTCCAAAGATGATGCCCTGGTGGCTTCTGTGGTAACAGATATAATGCTCCTGACTGATACGATCAACAGTGACGCGAACTTTGAAACACTTTTGACATACGATAATAAGTATTCGGTCTGCTTAACCGGCTTTACGGAAAAGGAAAGCGGCGTTTACTTTAGGCATCTGTATCTGGTACTTGAACAGCTTTACAAGACAAACGTAATCTCCATACTCAACTTTCCGACGCCGCTGTTGAAGACGACGGCTTCCAGCGATGCTTACTTTCACCTAAGATATGATGCGGCGAATTTCATTGAAAATAATCAATGGAGGCGAGCAAAACCTATCTATGCCTTCCTGTATTGCACAAACAACACTTCGGATAAGCCTTCCCTGCTTACGCATTTTTTCAGGGTGGCAGTCATTGAATGTCTTCAGGAGTTCTCTCTCTACCTGGCACATGTCATATACAAGAGATACTATAACGATTTTCAGAAGAACGAAGTTTGTTACATTCACGCAAGGATCATATTTCTGAGTCTGATCTGTGCCGGGGCCTACTTTGGGACAACATCTGAAGAGTTCAACACACTCTTGCAGACTATCCTTAGCATGATACTGACCCACCAGAACTCAATAGTGTTGTATTGGTCATACATTGATGAGATTGTGGATATCTACCCTGAATTGACACGTACCAATGACTTACTGAAAAAAATTGGGAAATACCTATCCGGTTACAACAATGCTGAAGAGGAGGAATCAGCCCTCTACTTCTTTAACATAATCTTTCAGCGGGACTCTTTCGCCGGTTATCCCCCCACTATTTGGGGAACCCCATAACAAAACACATCAGAGGAGAATCGAAATAAGAAGGGGCATATGAGAAGAGGGGGTTCTCCCCTCTTCTTCATTATGACAAGTACAGAGGTGTGGAAGAGTTTAGGAGGCAACAGTTCAATGTATGTAGAAGTATACTAAATCTGAGGGTACAGAAGTTTTTGATTGATAATCTTCATACCAATGACCGTTCGAACTCACCTTAATATAAGTTGTTGCAAAAGCTAAATAATCAGATGTTCAGAAAGAGGCGTCAGTTGTGAAACTATTGTCTGTCATTTCAACAAACACGAGTCAAATATGTTCAACAACCCCATAAGTAATTAGGGTGCAATATATCATACTGCCTCTAATCAGGCGCAAATTAGTTCATTTATCTGAAACAAAATCATAAAACGCTCTTAGCTGTTTAACCCTGCGAACCGCCTCATTAAAGAAGTCATCATTATCAAGGATTGGTTCATCGCGTTTATAGAACTTAGCGATTCTATATTCGAAATAGTCACACTGTGTTGACTTTTTAATAATATATTCGATGTCATCCATAGTCATGTTCTTATTGATACTGATGGTTGCCAAAACTTTTGACTGCCATTTATGCGGGGCGAGTTCCGTTCTACTCCTAATTATAAAAACATATCCTTCTAACTGTTGTAACATTTTGAGAACCCGGCTTTTTTCATTTTGGATTTTTTTGAAGACCTTTCTGGTAGGGGCTACTCCTTCAATTTGGATTGCAAGACTAAAGGCATCTGAGTCAAGAATAAAGTTATAATGCGGGATATTTATTCTCTTAGTTACTGGTGGTCTTGCTATGACACCACAGATTTCATCCGAATTTTTATGGACATTAATAATGTATAGTTCATGGTCTTTGATAACCTTTGACTTTTCTAATGATACATGAAGATCCTTCGTGAATTGAGATAGCTTGTTTTTTACACGTAATCGCAACTCTCTTTTAGGGTCATCCTCGATTCGTAAAAATGCTTCAAAATCCTTTTTGTTCCAACCAGTGAATGGTGCCATATTTATTATCTCCAAATACTCCAGGAATTGTTTAATCATGAAACTTGAGATTTGATCAGTAACAGAATTGAGTGATTTTCTAAAGATACAATATATTTCAAGCCAACTGATAAATCGCAGATTATCTTTTTTAAGATTCCGAACAATAGAAATGTCAGACTCTCTGTTTGTAATACATACTACGAAACCCTTTTCTACAGCTTTCAGATGATTAAGTATCTGATCTGGCGATAAAGATATATGGACTTTACTTTCAATGAGAACTTCCAAATCTCCGATCACTATAGCGGCATCCGGCCTGCTATCATCTTTAGCTACCTGCAATTCGAATTTTATATCATCGGTTGTTGCATGCGGGATGTTAAGAGCTTTAAGAAGTGCCCGGAGTAAATCTTTATGAGAAAGCTCAAGCGTATTAATCAGGGCTTTCGTGGTATTATCTTCGATTTGGCGGTCACCCTCACCCGGCATGTGCATAGATAGACCCCGATAATAGAAGAATATGTTATTGTAGGGACTAAAAAATTTCATTTGTTACTCGTTTGCATTTTTCCAGGATCATATAAAATGTCCAACACGTATATTCAATACACATTGCAGTATCTTGAGTCTCGCTAGGTTTATGACCGAAAGAACTTCCTAAGTAAAAATAGTAATTTCAGAACTCTGAAGCATTACACTCCCCAGACTACACCAATTTTTTCACCAGGCGGGCAAGTTCATGAAGGTGCTTCATGACCGCATCAATGGATTGATTGCAGCGCTCGGTTTCAGTCATTCTGCTGATGGGTAAATTGAGGCGCTGCTCAAGAAAGGAAATCCAGTCATCAACTGAAGCTGGGGGCTTGTGTCCGAGATATTTGCGGTATTTTGTGGCGGAGAGGAAGGTCACCTGGTTTCTGCCGCCGGAGATGGAAAGAAGAGAGAGTGATTTACTGGTTGATTTTGGGGAGGAGACTCTGAGCGAGAAACCTTTTTCACCTACGGTATCACAATAATATGAACCAGGATATGGTCTTGTATGGGATGCATTGGGTTGCACATCCTGAAGTAAGGTCAGGAGGGCGCTGACAAATGGATGCTCCTTCATGGTATCTGATACCTGACTGCGTGTGATACTTCCCTTTCCGTTTGCGAAGGTATCGATTAACCGGCAAGCATATTGGGCAGATAGATGCTTCTGAGGATTAGAGAATTTATTGCTTTGCAACCATTGTGCTATTTCATCAAGGCCCAGATCGGAGTGGTGATGCCTGCTGCCTGTAATGGAATAGACTTTTATCCCCGTCGATTCATAATTTGCACGATATCGCTGCAGTTGTGCCATGTTTTCATCACCCAGTTCCACTTCTACATAGCCGATGATTTTACCTTTATGCTCAACTGCAAAATCAGGACGATCCCCCTGAAGGTTCTCTGTGGGATAAAAGAGTGCTCCTGTATCCAAACCCAGTTTTCCGCAGAACCATGCATGGAAAGCATCATCCATCTGCAAATGGAAGAGTGCGAGATTCAAACGGTTTTCAGGTTTTGAAATGTCCTCGTTTACGAATATGTTCTGTGATGTGCTCTTTTGCATGGGATTACCTTCTATTTTTTATTTCAGATAGTTTGAATGACCGTTGAGTTTCAGCTTATTCAAGCTGTTTTGCATCTTCGGCATCCTCCAGCATTTTGATATCGGGGATTGAAGCGCCAGCTATTCCCTTCACGGATCCATAAAACTCGACTGCATTGGTGAGAATCTTCTCCAGCTGTTTTTCACGCTCCTTCCAGACCTTTTGCATTTTCAGCTTTTCGTCATTATACCCTTTCTGAAGCCCGGTGAATCCTTCAATGATGGCACTGAACTGACCAATGAACTCCTGACCGGTGAGGTAGTTGTATAATGATTCCATTTTGGTGTCTTTTCCCTGCTGAATAATTCTGACCTTTTGTATTTCTACAAGGCTATGTCTGAGAAGGAGCGCCAAAGCTTTCACTTGCCAAAGATCACATACCCATACACCTTCACGGAAAAAGAATCCCTTTTCACCCTCCGGCATTGTCTCAGTGACCAAAACCAAAACATCTGCCTTTACTGTCAAATTGTCTTCACGCAGTTTCTGAAACCAACCAAAGTCAAACCTTTTGGTTCGTTTGCTTTCATAGTAGATCCTACCACAAATATTCCCTGAGGGGTTTATTACTGTCTGGATCGTGTCTGCACCCCGTTGACCTTTTTTTATCTCTTCAATCTCATCGTTAGGGAAATTCTCCCGAAGGATACTTTCCAATTCCAGCTCCTGTATTTCACCCTGCAATTGCATAGAACCCTGCTTTGCTTTTCTTGAGGACTCTTCAAGTTTCTCCTGCAGATCTTCAATAACTTTCTCTTTTTCCTTAATACGGAGATGCTGCTCCTCTTCGATCTTTTTTTGGACCCGGCTCGTTTCAGACTTCAGTTTCTCGCTGAACTCTCTTTCCGTTTCAAGCTTAATTTTTTCACCCAGTTCATCCTTTTCACGACGAATCCTTTCGAGTTCAATCTGCAGCTTTGTTGCATCCTTCACTTGCTTAGACTTTTCATCAAGCTCATTACGAAGGCTTTGTATCAGGTCGGCATTTTCACTGTTCAATTGATCCTTCAGCTTCTTCTCAAGCGCTGCCTTTTCAGCTCTCAGTTTCGCCGTAACATCCTGACGAACTTTTTCATCGAACCCCTCCTGCTGTTCATGAAGCCGCTGCTGCTGTTCCTTCAGTGCACGCATCTGTGCTTCCAGTTCCCGTTGCTGCTTTTCGGTCTTAGCATCGTAGCTACCCTTAATTTCTGCTTCAATTTTCTGATAGCTGAGTTCATCAACATTGATTGACTCTCCGCAATTCGGGCACAAAATGATATTTGAGTTTTTCATAGACTATATTCCTCTTCAGATTGGTTTATTTAATTTCCTTGTTAGTAACATTGTAATATTCCCTGAACCTCACAAAACTGAAGTTCACGGTTTTGCTGCCATCGGGCTGATCAATAGTATTACGTTCAGTTGTGGAAGCAACGGCAGGGATGCCGGCTGCTTCAAGCAGGGTAAGGAGTGTATAGGTGAATGTAAACTCACCCATCAGGTGTATAGTGACATCCCCGGGTGAAAGGTTATGCTTCAGGATTACTACCTGTATCTCCATTAAATATAAGGATGCTAGCTCCTCCACTGCCACCCTGTCAGCATTCGGTGAAACAGCCGGAAACGGCAGATTCACAACATTACCATACGAATCAATGGCTGTCTTTTTCATAGCCGCCTGCCAGGTTTCAAATGGGTGGTTAGTCAGATTAATAAGCATACATATTTCCTTATTCATTAGGCATTAAATTACTACTTAGCATTTTGATGTACAAATGATTCACCTTACCTGATTTATGAGATAACGCTGGATGAGTTTACCGGTCAGTACAGGCATATCTGTCTTCACGATCTTAAATCTGTTTTCAGGAAGTCCCATCTCTGTGAACCAGTTGCTCCAGTATTTCTTCATGATGTCAAAATCCTTAGGGTGGTTTTGTGCCGGAGCAAATTCCAGGGCGAGTACAGAAAGGTTGTGAAACTTCCTTCCGGGGGAGATGAAACCGTAATTACCGGAGTCAAATTCCACTTCCCAATCCTCCCTGCTGCGGAACTGCGTCAAATGCTGTGACTCAGGCACGATGTAGGAAAACCGGTTATACTTACGGTATTGTGCGTCCTTGCTGTAGAGATAGCCGTCGGAGAACACCACCAGCGTGTTGATATAATTCAGGTTCTGTTCAATACAGTCATCCTCAACACGATGCCGGAAGTAGCTGAATAGATCACTCCCGTTGAAGTGTTCCGCCTTCGCAGCAAGCTGGTACAGTTTCGTAAGGTTATGCACATAGACGGATTCAATCTCCTCCCATGCAGTTTTACGCTGCTGAATATCCATGGCGCCAAAGTCGTAGAGCATGTTTCCGCACAAAGCTGCTGCTTCTTCGCCATAGTTGTTAGGATAGAACACCACTTTGATTTTATCCTTTGCGAAGACGGCACCCTTCTGCTCAATGACATTTTTCAACTGCTTTACAATAGTGACGATATTGGCAATATCGCGCTGTGCCTGCTCGGGGTTTTTCTTTTCGCTGATGCGGTCAGACAGGTCAAGCAGAACCGTGATATTCAAATGCTTATGCTGATCGGGTTCCTGACTGGAGTGGCTTTCGCTGCATCCGTTCAGCAACCAGGCTGAAGCCAGGAGAAAGAGAATGACTGATAATGTACGAATAGCGGTGTGTGAGGTTGCATTCTGCATAGAATTATAATCCTTTGCTAATAAAAAATTGTGCGAGTGATTGTTCAATTTCAGTGACAGTCCCGAAGTGTTCATCCCGCTGTCTGATATACCTGATCCATCCCAACGAATACTCATAAAGTTTACCGCGCAGTTCACCGGGACTGAATTTCACTTTGAGAATATCAAGTTCCATCTGCGCGAGCTCTAATCTGAGTGCTGATACTTGTCCCAATAGGTTATCAATCCTTACAAACAGATCTGCCCGTTTTCCTTCCTTATGAGCAAGTTCGGATTCTTTTGCATCAAGCAGCCGATTGAACTTTGCATGGACATCCCGTTCCTTTTCAAACAGACTGAGTATCCCAGAGAAGAAGAAATAGACAATAAAACCAAACGCAATAACGAGCCAGAAGTTTCCATCCATGAGTGCCTGCGGTATTCCGTACTCCGGTATAGCCTGAAATGAGTTTAATTCTTTTGCTTCGAATAACTTCCGTGCAAGGTGATACGCTAATAACCCATCTAATAGAAAAGTCATCCCGAAGACTAACCACA
>JAEXTR010000308.1 GCA_023406915.1 Bacteroidota bacterium | reverse complement strand
TCGGAAATCTCTTCTGAGGCAAATGTGGCACCGTGAATTCCGTCCCTTCCGGTGGATGAACCAACGATCATTACAGTATTTCCCTCACCCTTCGAAGTAGCAGAGATCATGTCCCCATGTTTAACGATTCCAACTGCCATTGCGTTTACCAATGGATTACCCTGATAACAGTCCTCAAAATAGACTTCACCAGCAACTGTAGGAACACCAAAGCTGTTGCCATAATCACCAATGCCCCGAACCACACCATCCAATAGGTAACGGGTTCTGTCGTCAGAGAGAGAACCAAAGCGAAGTGAATTAAGTGAGGCTATAGGTCGGGCACCCATAGTAAAGATATCTCTCATAATCCCTCCAACACCTGTAGCGGCACCTTCGTACGGTACTATTGCAGAAGGATGATTATGACTTTCTATTTTGAATGCAACAGCAAGACCATCTCCGATATCCACAAGTCCTGCATTCTCTTCACCAGCACCAACTAAGAGCTTGCCGCCTGAGCGGGGAAGTGTTTTCAGAAGGAGAATAGAATTTTTATAACTGCAATGCTCGCTCCACATGACACTGAAGATACCCAATTCAGTAAAGGTTGGAACTCTTCCTAATCGTTCGCATATTTGGTCGAACTCCTCCTGAGTCAAACCGTGTTCGATTGCAAGTGCCAGATTAACCTGTGGTTCGTTCATTTTTTTGTTTCCTTTAATCTCTAAATATTTAAGTACTCATTCCATGTTTCAAATAAACGATACGTTGCAGTGATATCCCCCAAACAATACACTGCTATATCTCTAACTCTGCCTTCCTGATAGAGCACCGGCACATCATACCCGGAAATACCTTTTGACTTGGGTGATTCAATACCGAATCCATGACAATAAAAGTCCAGGTTAAACCGTTTATATGCTCCGTAAAATGAGAGTTGCTCAAGCAGGTCTATATGCCCATCTTTGCTGAAACGATTTCCCATAAAGTTTTTTGAGGGACGTACACCCAACTTTGCACTACGCAGCATCAGGAAAGGAAGATCAAATCCTCTTCCATTGAAAGAGATAATCTGGTCTGTACGCTGAACAACCTCCCAAAATTTCTCAAGCATATCTTTTTCGGGCATTCCTTGAAGATACATCTGGTGTCCGAATTCCTCGCTACCAAGGTCTTCCTTCTCAAGTACATCCTCGTTCCTGTAATAACCATAACCCGTCTGATGCTTAATATCAAACATACCTATCACCACGACTTCTGCAGTAAAAGGATAAAGGCTCAACCATTTGATCGCCTCAGTTTTTTTTTCTTCACGGAGCGTTTCATCCTTCTCCTTGTTTGCTTCCCGCAGCAGATATTCCTGCTGACTTTCAGTCAGGGTATCAAATGGGAGCGATGAAGTTTCAATATCAAATACAACTTGCCTGGAATTCCGGTTAATAGCCATTTATTTCGCCATTTCTATAAGCGTTGAACATTCTGATCATATTGCTGCAACTTGCCAACAAACTCTTCCTGCAGTGGTGAAGATTTTCTTGTAACTGGATCGACATGTGCAATCACACCCGAACCGTCTACCACAATAGTCCCGTCCTTTTTCACTATAACATGCTCGAAACCATAAGAAGATTTTCTCACATAGCTTACCCGTGTGTAGACGGAGAGATCTTCATCGTAAAAAGCATGGGAACGGTAATTAATTTCGTTTCGCACCATGAAAAAAAGTTTCCCATCAGAGAAGACACCCCCTTCAGGCATGAGTCCAGCAGCCTTAATATACTGTAACCGTGCATCCTCAAAGAAACTGATATACACAGCATTATTGCACACTCCAAGCATATCCACTTCATTGAAGCGGACCGTCACCTGATACACATGGGGGAACAGGTCAAGATCAATTTCTTTACGATGACTCATACTCTCTCAATTCACTCAAAGCAACATCTAAATTTACGATAAAAATGTATAAACTCTCAGGCGAGAACCTTCCGCAACACAGCAATGCTGTGGTGGATATCATCGGTTGAAATACCCAGATGAGTTACAATTCTTACTGAACCCACCAGACCAACTGATAACAACAGTCCCTCATTTTTACATTCATCAAGAACCTGTTCCACGTTCTTTTTGACAGGCTGAAAGATGATAATATTTGTCTGAACACTACCCGTATCGATCTCAACACCTTCACACTCACTAAGAGCAGCGGCAATCATTTTAGCGTGATAATGATCCTCAGCGAGCCTCGGAATATGATGCTGCAATGCGTAGAATCCGGCAGCTGCAAGGTACCCAATTTGCCGTGTACCCCCTCCCCATGCTTTCCGAACCCGAAAAGCCTCCTCAATAAACTCCTTCTTCCCTGCTATTAGCGAACCAACGGGTGCACCCAGTCCTTTGGACAAACAGCATGAAACGGAATCAAAGGGTTCTACCAATTCTTTCACACTCTTGCCAGTAGCAACTCCAGCATTCCAGATTCTGGCACCATCAAGGTGAAAGAATAGCCCATAATCATTAGCGACTTGAGCAATCCTTTTCAGCTCATCCTGAGGTTGGATTGTTCCTCCTGCCCGGTTGTGGGTGTTCTCGATCGCAATTCCCTTTGATCTGGGCATATAATAGGCACTTCTTGGACGGATATATGGAACAACATCCTCTGCGGAAAAAGCACCGCGCTTACCGTCTATAGTGAATAACTGAATACCGCTTAGTGCTGCAGGGGAACCTGATTCATATTGTAGAATATGCGCATTTCGTTCGCATAATACCTCATCACCCGGATTCGTATGTACATTCAAGCAAATCTGGTTACCCATGACACCGCTCATAACGAACAGCGCCGATTCCTTTCCCAGAAGGTCCGCTGCATACTCCTCCAGTAGCCTGGCTGAAGGGTCTTCTCTATACACATCATCACCAACATCAGCTCGCATCATCGCCTCAAGCATTTGCTTTGTTGGTTTGGTTACTGTGTCTGAGCGCAGGTCTATAATTTTATTCATTTCCTGATTTCTTTCTTTTTCTTAGAATACTGATTATCACAGCAACAACAGTAATTGCCACTGCAAATAAACTCATGATGGGAACCAGCAGAGGGAACCTGGAATAGAATGTTGATGAGCCTTGTAAGGGTACTTCCCCCACAAGCATTGCTCTCTCATCGAATCCAGTTGATTTGAGTGTTTCACCTGTTGCAGAAATAATACAGGATATTCCACCATTTGCCGCCCGTACCACAGGTTTTCCGCACTCTACTGCCCGGAGCACCGCAATCTCTTTATGCTGATAGGGTCCCGATGTATTCCCATACCAACTATCATTGGTCACCACAATTAGAATCTCAGCACCTTTACGAACAAACTCATTTATAAACAGCGGAAACACTGATTCAAAGCACACAACACCTGCAATATTCAGTACTTGATTACCTTTAAACTTCGCACTGAATAGTCTTGCTCCATCACCGGGATTCCAACCGGAGATTCCTACTTCCCATTGCAGGAAGTCCTTGAAGACTGGGATGAGATCAACAAACGGAGCACGTTCGCCAAATGGAACAAGCTTCACTTTCCCATACCTCTGGACCTCTCGAGTTCCAGGAGCAAACATCATCACAGCATTAAAGTTTCGGTAGTACTGTTCCCGTGCTTTATTGTACTTCGCATCACCAGGTGCCATTGATGAATCAGGGTAATATACAATATCAGGCATACCTGACAACAAAACAGCGTCATGCTTATTCGTAAAACTAAAGAATCTCTCTGCATACTCTTCATAAAATCCGGATAGCAAATAAACGGGTAATGCAGTTTCCGGAAACACGACAAGACTTGCACCCCGCGATACAGCTGAATCAGCAAGCGTAAAGTAATTATCCATTAACGCTTCCAAGCCGCCATTCCCCCATTTCTCGTAAGGATCAAGATTGGGTTGAACAAGTCCAACAGTTATACTTCGTTCCGGTTGCACTTCTGATTCACGCTTCAAAGCTCCGTACAATATTGGTATTACTAGGAGCATAATCCCGACTGATGCATATCTTTTACGTTTGCCCTGATCAGCTTTCAGCATTAGGAACCATGCCAGGTTGATATACAGAATGAGCGCAGATAACCCAAACGCTCCTATCGTATCGGCTATCTGAATAAAAGACAGAAGTGTAGATACTGCGGTGCCAAGGACAAGCCATGGAAAATGCAGATCGGTAAAATTCAGAAGGAATTCCTGACTCACCCAAAAAAGCGGGAAAAGCAGAAATGCAAAACGGGATGAGACATGCTTTTTTAACAGATAAAAAAGTGTTGATGGAATCAGAAAGAAGAGCGGGAGATAGAACAAAAGTACCCCACCCCCAATCATGAGGAAAGAATCTTTACCTACGCTCCATCCACCTACCCAATAAAGCGTCAGGATAGTAACAACAAGTCCCATAAGGTAGGTCGCCCTGTTCAGCTCAGCAAGTGTCCTTCGCCTGTCCAACACAATAAAATATGGAATGAAAGCGGCAAACAGCGTGACAGGGATTGGTGATGGAGCAAATGATACTCCCGTCAGAATGCCTGCAAAAATCAAAAGCAATCTATCTTTTCTGAGTGCTGATTTTTCTTCAGGCGTTTTGGGGAGTGGACGGAGCCATTTGAACAAATTACTCATTCGAAGCCTCATTGCAGAAAGGGTCATTCTGACTTCAGAAGGAGCACGGATGCAAGGGCAACTGCACCTTCAACTCTTCCAACAAACCCCATCTTCTCAGCAGTTGTAGCCTTTACTGAAACTCTGTTGGTTTCGACCCCGAGTAGTGCTGCAATATTATTTCGCATTTCATCTACATAGGGGGCAATCTTCGGCTTTTGCAGCAAAAGGTTTGCATCAGCATTGGATACAGTGTATCCCCTGTCTCTGATCAAAGACATCACCTTCCTGACCAGTAGAGAAGAATCAACATCTTTATAGGAAGCATCAGTATCTGGAAAGTGTTTTCCAATATCACCCAGCGCCAACGCACCCAGGAGTGCATCTGCAACAGCGTGATACAAAACATCGGCATCGGAATGACCAAGGAGCCCGAAATCACTGGGTATTGTAACACCTCCAATAATCAGTTTTCGCCCGGCAGCAAACTGATGCACGTCAATACCTTGTCCGATACGAATATCCATAGCTATATCCTTATTTCAAATTCAGTAAATTCATGGAGTGGTTCCATCCAGATGATCTTACAGGATTTCACCGACGCGTGGGAGGGACCTGATCTCATATACTCAAATAATTCCTCTATCTGATATACTTCACCCTCTGCTATTGCAAGAACACGGTCATCTGGAAGGTTCTTAACATAGCCGGTCAAACCAATTCGCTGCGCCTGTCTGACTGTAAAATATCTGAATCCAACACCCTGTACCAGTCCTGAGACAACTATCTCTGCCCGCTTCATGTTACTCTTTCACGAACTCGGATATCATCAAACCGGAAAAAATTACGGCACATCCAATAAACCCTGCGGTGGTCAGCACTTCACCCAGATAGAAATACGAAATTACGGCAGCAAAAATTGGTTCCATCGAGAACAGGATGGCGGCTTTTGTAGGGGTCACAAAGCGCTGAAATTTTGTCTGCAACATGGTTGCAACGATACTTGCAACAATTCCTGTATACAGAAACGCAAAAAAAGCTTCTGTTGTCAATTCAAACCGGATTACCTGCCACTCAGAAAAGTGAAAGAGTAATGTCAAAAGAATTGATGCAACAGCGGAAAACGATATCTGAGCAAATGTCATCACCCGATAATCAATCTCATGGGAGTATATATCAAGATACACGAGATAAATTGCATACGAGACTGCACATATCAGGGTAAAGAAATCACCGATTGTAAAATCAGTGCCTATTTCCTTCAAAATCTGCAGAGGGCTCCCCTCTCCCGCTGACATCATAAGAATACCAATAAAAACAATGAAGATTCCCACCAGATTTGCCCAGCGTGGAATCCTCTGCTCAAGAATAGTCTGAAAGAGTGGAGTAAAGACTATGAAGGTTCCGGTGATGAAGGCTGACTTAGTTGCTGTGGTTGTTTCCAGTCCAATGGTCTGAAATGCGAAACCCATAAAGAAGAACAGCCCTACTACCCCACCTCCAATGAAAGTATGACGGTTGACCTGATGCAGCCTGTTATGAACAAACGGATAATACACGAGACTTGCAAGGGTGAACCTGACAGCAAGAAACATCAGTGAAGATACAGACTCCAGCGCACTTTTTACCAAAGTAAAAGTACCTGCCCACAGTATCGTGATTGAAATCAGAACGAGCTGAGCTTTCAGTGTACTATCTTTTTGCAGTATAGACATTCCTATTCTCCCGGGGGCTGATACCCGAAAGCTTTCAGCATCTTTTCATCAGATCTCCATTTTTCTCTCACCTTTAGACGGAGATCAAGATACACGCTTCTCTGCAAAAACTCTTCAATTGCTTTTCGTGATTCCTCACCCAGCTTTTTCATCGCCTTTCCACCGGCACCAATCAGGATACCCTTCTGTGAATCACGTTCTACCATGATGTATGCACTAATGAAATCTTTTCCCTGCTCCCGTTCCTTAAACTCTTCAATCAGAACTTCACAGCTGTAGGGGATTTCCTCCGAGTAGAGTTCAAGAATTTTTTCCCGAATGATCTCTGTTACGAAAAAACGCTCGTTACTATCAGACACAATATCATCAGGGTAGTAGGCAGGATGCTCGGGCAGATAACCAATAATGAGGTTTTTGAGCTCTTCCATATGAAGGAGCTGGAGAGCTGATATGGTCACTACCGCATCGAACTGCTTACCGTCAATCAATTCCTGCCGGGTTTTCTCAATGGCTTCAGGTTCAGCAATATCAATTTTTGTAATCACAGCGATCTTCTTTTTATCCTGTAACGTAAGCATTGCATTGAAATGCTCAGGAAAACCAGGTTGAGTAGGATCGATAAGAAAGATAATAATATCTGCATCCCGTACAGCAGCCTGAGCAAATTCCATCATCCGCTCCTGCAGAAGATAGCCTGGTTTCAGGAGTCCAGGTGTATCAAGCATAATGATCTGATATGCCGGCTCACTGATGATCCCCAACACCGTTTTCCTCGTCGTCTGTGGTTTTGCAGTGATAATCGAGAGTTTTTGTCCCAACAGTGCATTGACAAGTGTGGACTTTCCAGCGTTTGGCTTGCCGATGAATGCAGCATATCCGGCTTTATGTGGTGAATCACTCATACTTTTTTTCCGAGAGAATCACAGCAGTTCCGCATGCCGAAACCATCAGCATACTACCGCCAGAGCCAACTGTTTCATAATCCAGGTCAACACCAATGATGGCATTCGCGCCTAATGTACGAGCCTGTTCACGCATTTCATTAATGGCGATATTCTGTGCGGTGCGTAACTCTTTTTCATAGGCTTCGCTCCTTCCACCGACGATATCCCTGATACCGGCAAAAATATCCTTGAAGATATTTGCACCCAAAATGGCCTCACCTGATACCAGGCCGAGATACTTTTCGACTTTGTGTCCGTCAATTGTGTTTGTGGTTGAGATCAACATAGAAACCTCACATAGTTTATTTAAAAGAATAATTCAATATGGGTACAAGAGATAAAACAGAAGGGATAATATCCCAAGCACCCACATCCCTGGATGTACATCGCGGATATCTCCGTTCAGCGCTTTGAATACCGGATACAGTACAAAACCAGCTGTCATCCCAATACCAATATTAAAGGTAAAACTCATCAGGATCATCGTAACAAATGCCGGAAGAGTCTCGCTCAGGTCGTTAAAATCCAGCTGAGTGATTGATTGCATCATCAGCAATCCAACGATTACAAGCGAAGGACCATATGCAAACCCTGGAATCGATTGAAAGTAGTGATGAAAAAAGAGTGCACCCAGGAAAAGAAAACCAGTTACAACAGCAGTAAAACCAGTTCTTCCACCAGATTCTATTCCTGTAGCTGATTCAACATACGCACCAGCCGTGGTTGTACCCAGCAACGCTGCAGAAACCGTAGTGAATGCATCAGCCAGTAACGGTTTTTCAATATCGGGCAGCATTCCGTTTTTATCCAGCATTTCTGCTCTGGTTGCAAGCGCGTAGAGTGTACCTATCGTATCCACAAATCCCATGACAAATACGATCAGCACAACTGGCAATAATCGTAAACTGAACGCAGCGCTGATGTCAGCCTGCAGAAATACGGGACTAATATCAGGTACGTTCGATACCCATGCATGCGGCAGCGGGGTCAACCCGAAAATTAATGAGGCAGCACTCCCGGCAATAATTCCAATCAAAAGTGCTCCTGGTACTTTCCTCATCAGAAGTGCGCCTGACAAAATAAAGACCAGAATTCCCAACGCAACACCAGGATCAGCAAGATTACCTACTTTAACCGGTGCACCTGGTACTCCCAACACGACCAGTCCTATCTCATTCAATCCGATGAAGGTCAGGAATAGTCCAATGCCAACGGCAAAGGATGCGCGCAACTGCACCGGGATTGCATTTGCCACCCACCCCCGGACTTTTAACAGCGTCACAAATACAAACAGGATACCGCCAAGGAACACCGCTCCCAGAGCTTCCTGCCACGTAAAACCAAGCACCTTCACGACGGTGAATGCCATAAAAGCATTTTCACCCATATAGGGAGCGATGGCTATGGGCTTGTTAGCATACACCCCCATTACCAGTGATCCAATAAAAGCAGTATAGATAGTTGCAGCCATCGATGCCTCAACTGGCATACCCGCAGCAGCCAAAATAGCGGGATTAACAATGACGATATATGCCATTGTTATAAAGGTAGTGAAACCAGCGATGGTTTCTCTTTTGAAGGTGGTTTTATTTTCCTGGAACCGGAAATATTCAGCTAACATTGCACTTCCATCGATACAGAACGGAGTATTCACCCTTCATGGGTGAATTGATCTGGTTATTGATGACCAGACCGCTTTTCAAGCTCTTTCAGTGTGGAAATACGCTCCTCAAGCAGCTTGATCTTTGCGTCAACTTCTTTAATCTGCTCATCCAGTTTCATTTCATACCCCGATTTATCATAATATCCGCGCTCTTCAAAGTAGCTTCTGAACAACCAGTTTCTTTTCAGTGCTTCCATATTTTCTGCAAACCTTGATGCTCCCAGCTTTACTTCCTCTGTAATAACAATTACATTACCTAGAAGACGGTTTACAGAATCATTCATAGGACTCTCGCCTGAAATCAGAGAGCCTAGAACTCCTTTTCCGCTGCGAATATCCTTAATAATCAAATCAACATCAGCAATTGTACGGTCAATACCACGGAACAACGATATGGCTTCTGAGTTCATCGATCCCATTAATACAGAAAGCGTATCAAGACTGCCTGTAGCGCTGATAAGACCTTTATTCGCACTGCTTAATAACGTATTCAGGTTTCTGTATAATTCATCATCGTTTAGCAACTTTCCAATGGTACCATCACCTTCATTTACTTTTTGCACGATTTCAGTCAGGTACTTTGTCATTCCCTGGGTATTCTGAAGAACACTTCGGATTTCACCTACAATAACTGCCAATCCCATAGGGTCAACACCAATAATGTAATCATTTTCCTTTACAAGCGGGGCGTCGGTACTCCCAAGTTTCAGAATCAACACTTTGTTCCCAACCAACCCTTCAGTTTCGATCCACGCCTCGGTATTAGTTCTGATAATATCCTTTACATCCGATAGCAGCCTGATTGCCACTTCAACCCGTCCACTATTATCCTGCTTGAGGCTGATATTGCTGACACTACCAACGTTTATTCCACTCAGCCACACTGGTGCACCTACACGCAATCCCTCGATTTTGTTAAATGATGCCCGAACAGAGTACGTTGGTGAAAAGAGAGCCTGTTTATTACCGATATAAAAAATACCGATAATTAACAGTACTGTTCCTATAAAAACGAAAACACCTAAACGGATATAGCTGGCTTTTTCTGACATTAAATGCTCCCGGAAAGCTCTTCAAAAATCTCTTTACTGAAAAAATTCTTCAGGAACGGATCATCTGAATGAACCAGATTCTCCAGCACACCTTCATGCGCAATTTTTCCGTCCCGCAATACGATGGTTCGGTCTTCAATAATCTCTGCACAAATCAAATCATGAGTCACAGCAATGGAAGTCATATTCAATTCCTTTTGCAGGTCCCTGATCAGTTTACTGATTTCTTTGGTTGTGATCGGATCAAGTCCTGTTGTTGGCTCATCGTATAACATCAGCTTCGGTTCTGTAATTATTGACCTTGCCAGGCCGATACGTTTCTTCATGCCACCCGAGAGTTCTGAGGGCATTTTATCAATTGCATCACGGAGTGACACCATCTCGAGAGCCCGCTCGACTTTATGCGTTACTTCAGCCTGGGTAAACTGAAAATTCCGTTGTAATGGGAATGAGAGATTCTGGCGGACAGTCATAGAGTCATATAATGCTGCACTCTGGAACAAGAATCCAATCCGCTTCCGTACCTCATTCAGACCTTTCATTGACAGAGAAAGCACATCTTCACCAAGCACACGAACATTCCCTTTTTCAGGGCGCAGCAACCCAACCAGACACTTCAGTAATACACTCTTTCCACTACCACTTCTGCCAAATACAACAAGGTTCTCACCGGCTTCCACCGTGATACTCACATCATCCAGAACTTTTTGTTCACCGAATGACTTGTGAAGGTGTTCAATTTTTACAATTAACTCACTGGCCATAACCACAGCGTAACTTTAACAAGAACCATATCAACTATCAATATCAGCAATGATGATACGACAACCGAGGATGTTGATGCCTTACCCACCCCCTCAGTGCCTTTATCTGCATTGTATCCCTTATATGCCCCAACAAGTCCGACAATAAATCCAAAGAACACTGTCTTGCCGATAGAGGGTATAATATCACCAAACTTGATGACATCAATCACCTGGTCAATGTAGAGATCATATGAGATACCCCCTACAAACTGCATTGCCAGGAAACCGCCAAAAATTGCCAAAAAATTAACATACACGGTTAGTAAGGGGAGAATAATTGAGCAGGCAAATATCCGGGTCACTACTAGGAACCGGAATGGATTAATGGCAGAGACTTCCATTGCATCGATTTGCTCAGTTACCCGCATAGAGCCCAATTCGGCACCAATACCAGAACTCACACGTCCGGCAAAAATCAATGCAGTGATAACTGGTCCAAGTTCCCTCACAACAGAAAGAGAGACCATATACGGAAGCATACCTTCTGCACCAAACCTAACCATGAACGGATGACTCTGAAATGTGAGCACGACACCAATAATAAAGCCGGTCACACTAACGATCGGAAATGTCTTTACACCAAGTTCGTCCATGTGTTTTTTGATTTCTGCCAATTCATAAGGGGGAAGAAAGATATTCTTAAAAAAACGGACGGTAAAATCCCATAAACCGCCGATCTCAAAGAAAAAACTCTGGATTCGTGCAGTAGCAATGGAAGATGTATGTTTGGAAGATTTGCTCAAAAGATCAACATCAACTAAATCAAAAAAGATTATCCAAGTATGAAAAATAGGAAAAAGCAGGGTGGTATAAAAATAAAGGCTCTCAGATATGACGGTTATCAATCCGAGTCAACCGGGAGATGCGAAGCCGATCCAGCGGTCATATCATCGGGAAGGGGAGCCCGCACTTAGAACGCGTCCCGTATATGATTGATATGAATCTTACCCCCGTCTGAAAGAACAATCGCAATGACATCAAACCTGCAGGCAACATCTTCAATTTTGTTTTCAAAAAGATATCCCTCAGCAGTTTTTTTTACTGTTTTGATCTTATGTTGAGTGAATGACTCCTCAGGTAAACCGTACGCATCACTTTCTTTCATTCGTACTTCAACAAAAACCAGAGTTTCACCTTCATAGGCAATGATATCAATTTCACCCTTATGAAATGTGTAGTTTCGTGCCTCAATTTTCCATCCGTCGTCAACCAGATAGCGTGCGGCATCATCCTCATACTGGCTCCCCTTCACTTTTGTATTTTTTTCATTATTCAGCATCGGGCACTCCAAAATCCAGTTCACCTTGCATTGTAAAGAACTTTTTTAAGAAACTCTTACGATGAAATACAGTTATTCCATTTTCCCGGATCACCTTAAAGTGAGCTTTTGTGGGATATCCTTTGTTATGGTCCCAACCGTAAACAGGATAAAGATCGTGCATTGAAAGCATTATCCTGTCTCTTGTTACCTTTGCCAGGATGGACGCCGCTGCTATGGACATTGATTTACAGTCCCCTTTGATGACTGGAACTACCTTTCCTGGAAACTGAAACCCCCTGTTACCATCAACCAGAACTACAGCAGGGAAAGGAATTATCTTTTCCGAAGATATTTTCATCGCCGAAAGTGAGGAGGCAAGTATATTGATTTTCTCAATCACTTCAACCCCAATGACCGTGATCGAATATGAAACACACTTTTCACAGATCTCAGCGAACAGCTGTTCTCTCTGATCTTCCTTTAAAGTTTTGCTGTCAGCCACTCCAGGGATATCTACAGATGGATCAAACATAACAGCAGCAGCCACAACCGGTCCGGCAAGTGGTCCCCTGCCTGCTTCGTCAGTGCCAGCGAGCAGTGATCCATACTGGAGACGTATATCCTGATCAAACTTCCTCATACACCAGCCGCTATTGCTATCAATCCTGAAATCATGACGAGCTTTAACAGTGTGCTGACGGCATG
Source organism: Bacteroidota bacterium (assembly GCA_023406915.1). Lineage (GTDB taxonomy): Bacteria > Bacteroidota > Ignavibacteria > Ignavibacteriales > Ignavibacteriaceae > JAEXTR01. The sequence goes on along the minus strand of JAEXTR010000308.1, from coordinate 2,519 downwards.
CCAGTCTTTATCATTATTGCACTTTCCCACATTTCGAATCACCAAAACCAATAAGGGATTAACCATCGTCATAGCAATAATGAAGTATTCTATCCTGTACCACTGCGTCAAAAAAGGAAGAAGGGTCGCAAGAAATAAAACCATGCTCAGTACCCTCCCCAGTCTTTTCGTATTCTCTGTTCCATATTTACCTGGAAACGTCAGAACACCACGTGCAGAATCCCCCACAACATCTTCGGCAGTTTTGACAATCTCACGAATGAAATTGCTGAGAAACGCGAAACCAGCCGGTATAAAGCCTGCTGCCAGGTTTCCCGCTGCCATGCCGCCATAGATGAATACCAATCCGGTAAAAAAAGCAACCACTGCATTGCCAGCAAGCGGAATTTGCTTCAAAAAGAGGGAGTACATGGCAATGACGAAATTTGAAAACAGAAGCACTGTAATTGGGCCAATCTGAAGGTACAAAAGTCCTGTCAGGATCGCTCCACCACATAGTAAAAGCGCGAGAAACTTAGCCTGCGGGATACTTATCCGACCTGAAGGCAGCGGACGCTCTGGTTTATTAATACGGTCAATTTCGATATCAGCTATATCATTTATGACATTACCAAATCCAGCAGTCAACGAGGCTGTAATTCCCACCACAAGTGCAGTAGCCAGATGAAACTTCTCTGGTACAGCCAGATACACTGAAAGCATACCAGCTATGAATGAAATCAGCATATTCACAAACCGGATCAGCACCAGAGAACTCAGGAGCATACTCAATAGGAAAACCTTTTTGGATTCATTTTTCGTTGGGAATAGTGCTATATTAGTGGTTTAAATTAAGTGAAACGCACATGAAAGAAAAAGAAATTCTCGCAAAATATAACAGACCGGAAAACTTTTTTAACCGTGATCTGAGCTGGATAGAATTTAACCGCCGCGTACTTGACGAAGCCTGTAATCCCCATTTACCGCTTCTTGAAAGGGTGAAATTCATCTCTATTTTTTCCAGCAACCTCGATGAATTTTACATGATCCGCGTTTCAGGTATTAAAGAGCAAATTGCTGCGGGTATCAATGAGTTAACGATTGATGGGCTCACCCCAATGCAGCAGCTCCTCAGAATTGAAAGCGCAGTGCAACCGATGCTTGAGCAGGTTTCTGACCTTTGGCTAAATACGCTGCTCCCCGGATTGAAGGAAAACGGTGTTCACGTGTGCCGCTATCCTGAACTTTCCGATGAAGAACGGTCTATTCTGGAAGAGTACTTTAAAAACGAAATTTTCCCGGTACTAACTCCGCTTGCTGTGGACCCTTCACGTCCGTTCCCGTATATTTCTAACCTTAGCCTCAATCTTGCAGTTTCGATACGGTCACCCAAAGGTGAAAACCGCTTTGCGCGCGTCAAAGTACCCAACTCACTTCCTCGCCTTATCCACCTTGATTCTCTGGTTAAGAGTTCGAAGCGGAACGGGAACGGGATGAAGCACAAGTTTGCCTGGCTAGGTGATATTATCGGTGAGAACCTCCACTTACTCTTTCCCAAGATGGAAATTCTGGAGTATTACAGATTCAGGGTTACCCGCGATACGGACATCGAAATACAGGAAGATGAAGCAGATGATCTGCTTGAAACGATTGAAGAAAATATCCGGAGAAGAAAATTTGGTAATGTAGTCCGCCTCGAGGTTGAAAAGCGGATGAGTTCTACAGTGCTTAAAATGCTTACCGAGCATCTTGAACTTACCCAAAACGATATTCATATTATTGGCGGTCCGCTGGGACTCCCCAATGTCATGCAGCTTTATGATCTGCCACTTCCACGTCTGAAAGAAAAGTCATTCCACCCACCCCTGCCACGCTTATGGGAAGATGAGGAGAACCTTTTCATCACTCTAAAGAAGCGAGATATTCTTCTTCACCACCCTTATGACTCATTCTCTACCGTTGTTGACTTTATCAAGAACGCTTCCCGTGACCCTGATGTACTTGCAATCAAACAGACTCTGTACCGTGTTGGTCCAAAGAGCCCGATAGTCGAAGCCCTCATTGAAGCGGCAGAAAGAAATAAGCAAGTCGCGGTTCTTGTTGAACTGAAAGCCCGTTTTGATGAAGAAAACAACATCTTCTGGGCACGTGAACTTGAAAAAGCCGGGGTGCATGTGGTGTATGGACTTGTGGGATTAAAAACACATGCGAAAATCACTCTCGTAGTACGAAAAGAGAATGAAAAGCTTCATCGTTATGTTCATCTTTCCACTGGCAATTATAACCCCGGTACAGCAAGGATATATACAGACATTGGTATGTTTACATCCGATCCTGAAATCTGCAGTGATGTATCCGACATATTTAATTTTCTTACCGGATTTAGCGAGCAGACCGAGTTTAAGAAACTCATTGTTGCCCCAATTGGTTTAAGAAAGAAGGTCCTTGAGTTGGTCTTCCGCGAGATTGAAAACGCGAAAGCAGGAAAAAAGGCACGTATCGTAATCAAGATCAACTCCCTTGTCGATCCTGTCTGTATC